>CALBRY010000048.1 GCA_937927665.1 uncultured Chloroflexota bacterium | reverse complement strand
CGATATACGTCCACACCGTGTAGATCATGATCACGACGAGCGCGAGACTGGGACCCGATAAAATACCCGCATTTTGACCGAGAATCAGCGTACCCACGCCGAGCGGTTCCAGCAGCCATTTTTGATCCGGGACGCCGAACATATTGATCACATTGTTGATGAGCGCATCCGGTCGGTGTGAAAAAAGCTGGCTGAACACGATCGACGTAGCCACAAACGGCATGATATACGGCAGGAAATACACCACGCGGAACAGCGTTTTTCCTTTGATCTTCTGGAACAGCAGCACGGCGAGAAACAACCCGATCCCCAACTGAAACGGCACAGTGCCTAACACAAACATCACCGTGATGTTGAACCCGTTCAGCACGTCATCATCCGCGAGCGTGAGTGCGCGCGGCAGTTCCGTAATCAGGATCACGCCGCTCGCCGCGAGTAAAACCGCAATCAGCATTTTGATCACGAATGCGCGGTTTCCGCTGTGACCGCGCGCCGCGCGTGTCCACAGCCAGTAGCCCGCGCCGAGCATCAACGCCCCCGCGCTGATCACGATCACCTGTGACCAGATGGGCAGCGTTTCCCCCGCCGCCCGCGCCGCTTCGACCGCCGTATTGATCTCGCTCACGGTGAGCAGCATCAGCAGCACGCCCGCCGCGCCCGCCAAACACGCCGACATCGACCAGAACCAGAACGCCCCCGGTTTTGATCCGCGCACCAATCGCAGCACGATCCAGCCCAACACGAACGCGGCGATCAAAGCGATCAAAAACGGAGTACCCGCCGCCGTCGCTTCTGGCGTTTGAAAACTCGCGGCAAGTTCGCTGAGAAACAAGCCCTGTTCCCGATCTTGACCGCGTAACGTTTGCGGGATATTCAGGATGACGGGGAGCAGGATCGCCGCCCAATTGACGAACAAGAGCGCCGCCGCCGCGCTCGCCGCGCCGGGGATCAAATAGATCAAGGCGCGCAGTTTATCCGGCTGTTTGAGCAGTTTGAGCAGCAGCGCGATCCCGTAAACCGCCGCGCCGATCGCCAGCCAGAAAAAGACGACATACGCGAAATCGCCTAAGCCGCGCACATAATTATCCAAGCCGAGATATTCACCGGGGAAGCGCCGCCAGCGGTGCAGCGAGACGAAAAACGCGAACGCGACCGGAAACACCCCGAAGGTGAACACGAGGATCATCGCTGGCGTAACGAACATATACGCGGTTAAGTTCTCTCGAATCACCCGCCCGCGCCGCGAGTTGAAGAATCGAATGGGGCTAGATTGAGCGCTCAAAGCGGCTCCTTTATGAACAAGCAGACCTACTGCTGCGCCCTATTTTAACGTGTGAACATTCCCGTGTGTTGACAAAAGGCTTAACATACGCGCCTAATCTGCGTGAAAGAATGCCGATCCCTCGTAGGGCACTGCATTTGCATCCGCGCTGATCGTGATGACCGCCTTCAGATCATGATAGCCTGTGGAGGCGTCCCACATCGACTCGTTTGCCAGCCGGATCGCGTATTCCGGTCGCGCATACAGCGACGGCATGGGATCGGGCAGATTGAGCAGCACGGCATAATCGCCAGCAGGGATGCTCAAACCCGCCGTGATATTAACCGTGTGATCGCCCTCATCGGGAAGCCACCCGCGCGGATCAGATTGCGCGGTGACATCAGCCCGGTAAATCGATCCGTCGCTGGTAGAACGGAGCAAAATTTCGACCAGACGCGGATTATACGGTGCAGCAAAGCCTTGATTCTGCACGACAAATTCTAGCGAAAGAGAACCGCCAATCGCGGCATTCGTGGGAATAGTCGCCGTGATCAGCCGCAGGCGATACCCCAACCGCCGCGCGATCTCGTCAAAACAACCATTCTCACGCCAGCTATCCATCACCCCTTCGTGATAATCAATGTTGAGCGTGCTGTAATGAAAATACGCAAGTTCTTCCAGCGCATTTTCGCATTGAATCAACGGTTGAGCGTCGGCGGCATCACTGCATGTCTCGCCGCCCTGCGGCAGATAGCGGGTTTCGGCATGGAGATAAGCGCGCACGCGGGTTCGTTCGGCTTCATCTTCAGGAAATGTCCCCCAGTTATCGACCGAAGCGAGAAAACAATCATTGTGTGTGCCGATCCGTGCTTGTGGTGACGCGGTGTAAGCAAATTGCACATCGAGCGGCGCATCGCCGTATAACTGCATCTTGTGCGGCGCATAGCGCAGCGCCAGCATACGACTGAGCGGGAGCGCATCCAGCAGTCGCTCGACAATCGTGGAAGAAGCCGCATTGATCCCCGTTTCTTCGTCGATCAATCCGTTTGTTGAACTATGCCACTCTCCCCACGCCCCGACGAATCCTACTTCCATAAACGCGATCACATCAGCGTTCCGCGCCAACACGGGCTGAAGTTGATCAATATGCGCCAGCACTTGATCGAGCGGCGCATCGGGATCACGATACGGGTATTCGCCGCTCATCGGAAAGTTATAGGCAAAACGTGGAATCACTTTTAGACCGGCAGTACGGATCGCCGCGAACTGGGTATTGATCGCCGCAAGCGCTTCTTCGCTGATCGGGCGGTCAATGAATTCATCCAGCAAGAAATAAAAGCGCAGCATCGATAACCCTTGATCGCGCAGCGGGCGGAGTTCGTCGGCGCTGATCAAGGTTTGTTCGCCGCCGATCCAGAACGGGGCATCTTGATGATAAAAACCGCGCTCAGGGTTGGCGAAGTTTTCATCGCTGGCGGCGTACACATGTGTTTCATCTTGGGCGTGGGTTGGCATCCACACCAGCAGAATCGCGCTTAACAGAATCAGAGAAGCGATACGCCCGCGCATCATGACAGCCTCCTCAAACAAAAAAGGGATAAGCTGAAATCGCCTATCCCCATCTACTATACTATGCTTCCAGCGCCGAATTTCTCACTCCCCACTTGCGTGCTGACAGGGGTACAAACAAGGGATTCTTCCTTATTGTCCTTCTCCCCTCCTTGCGCCAGCGGGGAGGGGATGGGGGAGGGGTTGTTTTTTGCCCCTCTACCCGCTTGCGCGCTGACAGGGGTACAAACAAGGGATTCTTGCTTTTGTCCTTCTCCCCTCCTTGCGCCAGCGGGGAGGGGATGGGGGAGGGGTTGTTTTTTGCCCCTCTACCCGCTTGCGTGCTGACAGGGGTACAAACAAGGGATTCTTCCTTTTGTCCTTGCGCCAGCGGGGAGGGGTTGTTTTTTTGCCCCTCTCTGTGAACGGAGAGGGGCAGCACACATTGTGTGCGGGGTGAGGGCGATTCTTACGGTGAATGGACAAACTCACTCCCCGCCGAGCGTCTCCCGCGTGACGACATCCCCCGGCGGTACAAGAATCGTTTCCGGTAGGGTCGCCCCCGCCAGCAGTTTGACCATCACATTGACGATTGTTTCTGACGAAAGCTCACGGCTCACCGCGACCGATGCCCGCATGTAATACGAGTCGCTGATGTATTCCTGTGCCAGCGCTTCCGCATCCACGCTCGAAACGATCACCGCTGACGGATCGATTCCGGCTTCGATCATCGCATCAATCGCGCCATACGCGCCCGCGTCGTTGATGCTCACAATCGTATCGAACACAACACCATCCGCGATCAATTCACGCACGCTGTTATAACCGTTATCGCGTGTGCCGCCCAGATACCGCCCGATCACTTCCGCATTCGGCGCAAGTTCAAGCACGCCGTCATGTGCGCCGTTTGCGCGCGACACGATCACGGGCATATCCGGGAAATCAAGGATAATCACCTGTGCCTGACCGCCGCGTTCGTCGCGGATGATCCGCCCCGCCGCGCGTCCTGCTTCCAAGCCCAGCAGATAATCGTCGCCGCCCATTAGCACGCCGCCGTAGTTGGGGATATTCGCCGCATTGAGCACCAGCGGCATCCCGGCACTTTCCACCGACTGGAGCGAACTCGCCAGCAGGGTAATATCCAGCGGGCAGACGATCAGCCCGACCACACCATCTGACCGCGCCCGCTCAATTTCGGTGATCTGGCGGTAGCGATCGTTATCAGCGTCATAAATCCGCAGCGCCAAGCCGCTCCGCGCCGCAAAATCTCGCAGTTCGCGCGCTTGTGTCGCGTGATACTCGCTGCTCTGGTTACAGGCGATATAAGCAAGTGTTCCATCACCAAGCCGCGCCTGAGCGATGCGTATCTCTTCCTCGTTGGGGACGACATCCGCCGGAACGCCGGTGATATTCAGGACAACCGTAGCCTGCGCGAACGATACACCCCTGTTGAGCACACCCGATCCAACCAGCGCGATCACCGCCAGCGCGATAATCGCCAGCGCCGCCGCCGCCATGATCAACAGCGTGCCGCGCGATTTTTGAGAGGCTGTTTCCGTAGCCGCCGTGATCGGCATCGTTGGGCGGCTTGCGGGCATGGGATAGCTTCCCGTGCTGATGCGCCGCCCCAGAGCGTTATTCAAGGCGTGCGCCATCTCGTCAATCGTTTCGTAGCGTTCCGCCGGACTTTTCTTCAGGGCGCGCAGAATCACCGTTTCGACCAACAGCGGAATTTCCGGGTTCACTTCACGCGGGTTGCGCGGAACTTCTTCCAGATGTTTATAGATCACCGAGATCATGTTGCTTTCGGATGAATCAAACGGCGGACGACCCACCAGCATGTGATACAGAATCACGCCCATGCTGTAAATATCACTGCGTGGGGTGACATCTTCGCCGCGCAGTTGCTCCGGCGACATGTACACAGGTGTCCCGACGATCGTTCCCGTTTTGGTCAAATTCTGTTCGCCATCTTGGGTCATCTTCGCCAAGCCGAAGTCGGTCAGATAAGCATTCCCGCCCTCGTCCATCAAGATATTGCTTGGCTTCAGGTCGCGGTGGATCACCCCGTGCTGATGGGCATAGCTCAACCCGCGCGCAATCTGTGTAAAGATGTCACACGCCCGCTCAACATTCAGCGGACCGTCTTGCAAAAGCGAACTCAACGAGCCGCCTTTGAGCAGACGCATCGCAAAGTACGCGATTTCGTTTTTATAAATACCATAATCATAGATCGGCAAAATATGCAGGTGTTCGAGCGCCGCGATCACCTTCGCTTCTTGTGCAAAGCGTCTCGCGAATTCGGGCGTCTCGCTCGTATTGGGATCAAGGCGAATCAACTTCAGCGCGACCGAACGATTGACAGAAGGCTGATAAGCACGATAAACCGTTGCCATCCCGCCTACGCCGATCCGCTCCTGAATGGTGAAGCCCCCCAATTGTTTACCAGTGAATGTGTCTGTCTGCTGCATAAGGTCACAATCTCAGGAAAAAGGACGCCGCAAGTATAACGGATTATTTCATAGCAGTCACGCAAATCGTGGGGTGATCATTCGGTTTGCGTCCAGTTGTTTTAACGAGCATTCTGTATAATCATGTCGATATATCCAGTCTACTCAGGATAAGCTCAATGAAACGCTTGATATTTGTCGCGGTGCTGTTGGCGCTCACCGTTGCCCCGATTGCGGCACAAGATGGAAATCCTCCGGTCAGCGTACCGGTAAGCTATGCGTTAGGTGGAATCACGCACATTTACCAGAGTTGGAATAACTGCGGTCCGGCTACTCTGACGATGGCGCTCACCTATTACGGGGTGACCGCCGATCAAGACCCGGCGGCAGGGTGGCTGAAACCGAACTACGAAGATAAGAACGTCAGCCCGTGGCAAATCGTCGAATATGTAAACACTCAGGTTCCCGGCACGCTTCAAGCAGTCGAGCGGCAGGGCGGCACGATGGATCTCCTCAAGACCTTGATCGCCGCCGATTTTCCCGTCATGGTCGAAGCAGGCTACGATCCCCCCAACGATCCGCAGGGCTGGATGGGTCACTATCTGTTCGTGAGCGGCTACGATGACGGTCGCGGTGTATTCGTCACGCAGGACAGTTTCGAAGGACCCAACTACACCTACGATTACGCCTATTTTGATGAATTCTGGCGGCACTTCAACCGCGTTTTCATCGTGATCTACGATGTGCGCCGCGAAGCCGAATTGATGACTCTGCTCGGTGAAGATGCCGACGCCGAACAAAATGTCCGCCGCGCCCTCGAAACCGCCCGTAACGAAGCGATCGCCAATCAAGCGGATGTATGGGCGTGGTTCAACTTGGGGACAAATTTCGCCAAGCTGGAAATGTGGGCAGAAGCAGCACAGGCATATGATTACGCGCGTAATCTCGGCTTGCCGTTCCGCATGGCATGGTATCAATTCGGTTGGTATGAAGCGTACTTGAACACCGGACGCTATCAAGACGTGAT
>CALBRY010000047.1 GCA_937927665.1 uncultured Chloroflexota bacterium | reverse complement strand
AATCACCATGTGGCGCGGCGGATCGGCTGTGCTGCATCATGGACTGCTACCGGACACACCTGTTCCCGCTCCCGACATTGCCGTTTACAAGCTGATTAACGGGTTGGTTTCATGAGTATCCTTGCTCTCGACTTTGGCGGCACGCGCACCCGTGCCGCTTGGATCACATTCGATGGTTCTGGACAGAGCCAACCTGTCATCCATGAGCGCGCCGAAACGCTGACACGCTCCCTCGATGCGCCGCAGGCGGTCATTGATCGCCTGATTGCGGTTGGGCGGCAGGTGATCCCGAAGAATTGCATTCCGAAAGCATTGGGCATCGCTGCACCGGGACCACATGATGCGAAAACAGGGGTGATCCACCACAGCTATACCCTACCGGGATGGCATGAAGTCCCGCTAGGACAAATTCTCAGCGATGTCTTCGGCTGCCCGGTTTATATGCAAAATGACGGTAACTTAGGCGCGGTCGCAGAATACACCGGAGGCGCGGGGGTGGGCTGTGATCCGATGATCTATATGACGATCAGCACCGGGATCGGCGGCGGTGTCATCATCGGCGGTGAATTATTCACCGGCTGGAGTAGGCTTGCTGCCGAACCGGGGCATATCGTCGTCACATCGCCCGAAGGACTTCCCGTGCGTTTGGAAGCGATTGCCAGCGGTACGGCGATCGGGCAGCGCGCGCGATTACTGCTTCAGGCAGAAGACATCGATTCGAGCTTGCGTGAGTCCCCAGTCGTCGACGGGGCGGCGGTCGGCAGGGCAGCCGTGCAAGGGGATCCGTTTGCCTTACAAGTTATCCGAACGGCAGGGCATTATCTCGGCATCGGCATGGTAAATTTGCTGCACTTGTTCAGTCCACAAGCGGTTGTGATCGGCGGCAGCACTGCCCAGTTAGGCGATCTGCTGTTCGATCCGGCACGCGAAGTGATCGAACAGCATGTTCTTGATCCGCGATTCATCCCGCCGAATCTCATTCGCCCCGCTCAACTTGGGGACGATGTGTGCTTGATCGGCGCGGCGTGGTGGGCATTCCAAAGGGAACAGTCCGGCTAATGACGGCGTGAGCATGCTTGACACGTAGGCGACGAAACCCGGCAATTCTCTAGCGCCGTCTCTGTATAATGGAAGTATGGTTCAGTGGGCAGGAAAAAATCGTATGTTCAAGCAGCGTCTCGTCGTTCGGGTCAATGCAGATAGGCAATGGCTGCTCATGCTGGTGGCGTTTGGCGTCGCTGTCGTTGGCACACGCGTTTTTCTGGAAGCGGCGGGCTATCCGCAAATTGGCAATAGTCAGCTTCACTTTGCCCACGCCCTATGGGGTGGACTGCTCCAGTTTATCGCCTTATGTATTTTCCTTACCTACGCCAATCGATGGGCGTATTCCTTTAGTGCTGCGGTTGGCGGCGTCGGTGTTGGACTATTCATCGATGAGGTTGGCAAGTTCATCACCCAAACGAATGATTATTTCTTTCCGTTTGCAGCCCCCATCATTTATGCAGCCCTGCTGCTGACAGCCCTTTTATACCTATGGACACGCTTACAACGTCCGCAGTCGCCGCGCGCATTGTTGTACTATGCGCTTGAACAGCTCAAGAACATCGTTGATCACGATCTCGACCTTCGTGAGCGCACCGAAATTGCCGCGGCGCTTCATCAGGTGATTGGCGTATCCAATTCAGCTGAACAGCAAAAGATCGCACGGGTGCTTCTCGAACTGGTCAGCGAAGCCACCCTAATTCCAGCACCTAAACCGGGCGTATTCAAACGAGCTGTGGATGCGCTCAAGAGTTTGGAAGAGCGGTTTTTCAGTCGGGCAACAGCGAATATTCTCCTCCTCTTAGCATTTGCGTGGAACAGTATCGGAGGGGCAGTACTTCTGAGCGCGCTGCTGATGCTCTTTAGCAACGCACAAGCGCAGATCGTTGAGCCTATGTTTTTTAGCCAATCCTTTGAAGTCTCAACCGATACCGCTCAATGGGTGCTGGCGCATGCTCTGCTGACGCTGATCATCGGAGTCCTGTATTTTGTCGCGGCGATTCTTCTACTGATTAGGCGCGAGCGATCTGCTATTTATCTAGCACGCATCGCCCTTGCCTTACAGCTCACGCTCGCAAATATGCTCGGATTCTACTTCAACCAGTTTGCCATGGTTTCAGCAACCTTGATTGAGGTCACGATTCTTATCATGGTTGAGCGCTATAAAGCACGCTTTCTAGATAGGAAAATCCTCAAAACCCCGAGCCTTGATATCGTCCAAAGCTAGATTCCAGTTTTGACCGACGATATTTCAATCATCAACAGGAATTTGTCGGGTCATCCGTCGTTGGGCGAAAGCATAAGCATCACGGAGTTCGCGTGCGTGCGGATAAAGCTCGCATTGGCGATAAATTAAGGGGTGACAAGCTCTCAATACTCCTTCTACCAGTACACTGCGCTTTCTCAGACGGTGGATCACCCAAACCTTGTAGTAGAATTGACTCGCGAAACCGCTTTCGGATATCTCATG
>CALBRY010000046.1 GCA_937927665.1 uncultured Chloroflexota bacterium | reverse complement strand
GATAGCGTGATCAGTCTTTGCGCGCTGCGCCGCTTCGAATGCCCAGATCAGATCAAGCGCGGCAGTTCCCGGCGCGTTTTTCGCGGTTGACCACGCAATCGACGCCTGACGCGCCGCATCCGCGCTCGGTCGTGCGGTGATCCAGCGGTAGATCGCATCGTGCGCTTCGTCAACGGGCGACGGGTGCGCCAGCCGGAGCAGGTCGCGGTGTGACCAGCCTTCACGCTGGCGGTATTTCACCGCTTGATAGGCGAGATCACGGGCGGCGCGTCCGTTGTACCATGCGCCTACCGCACGGCGGAGTCCACGTCCCCAACCGCGCATGCCATCGACAAATTCCGCGAATTGGAACAGATGCGTTCCGATGCGGCACACCTGCGGGAGGGCATCGAGCGCGGCGCGGCGGGTGGATTCATCACCCCGTGCAGCGCACAGCGCCAACACGAAGATCGCCGGGGTATTCTTGGGTGCGCGCCCCGCGTCCGAGATTGCGACCGTTTCCGCGACGACGCGTGCGCCATCTTCGTCGATGCACTGGAGAACGTGATCGGCGTTTTCGGTGGTCAGCGCGCGTTCGGTGACGTAATACGTTCCGCCTTCGCTTCCCAAAATCAGAAAGCGGCGCAGTCGTTCCCATTGATCGACTTTGTAGGTATAGCCGCCGGCATTGTTCGCCACCATTCCCTTACCGGGGATCGGCGCGTTCTGCGGAGTTGTGTTCTGATTGCGGATGTGCTGCTTGTACGCGTTCATCGGGAATCGCCTCCCGGCAAATAGGGATAAAAAATGTGCGGATAAGTGGAGCGAATGGCGGCAGACCCCTATGGGTCTGATCTTCTATAGAGATAAGCCACTCACATCGACCCGCACATGGACTGCTGATCGTGCGATTTTAAAAAAGTGCGGATAAGGAGCGCGAATGGGGTTTTAACTGCTCTACCCGTTGAGCTACGCGTACTTTCGCACACGGCAGGACTCGAACCTGCAACCCGTCCATCTGAAGTGGTAACCCACTCACTTCGACCCGCACATGAATCAGAGTAGCACGAATTGATGATGATGTCAATAGGGTTCACAAGGGTTCAAGGTGATGTGTATCCCGTAGGACAGGGCATGCCCTGTCCCTACAGGTAACCCGATCCTAGAAGTCTTGATATGCCGGAGACTTAGGATTAGTAGAACACCAAAATAAATCATGGGTGCGATTTGTAGGCATATCACGCCTTGAGTCGTGAGGTTACTCCTTGCTGCGAATTTAGAAAGTAGAGGTGAGGGATGCGACCGCGGACGGGATCAACACCGCGAATCGCAACATTCCCTGACAAATGACGCGCCTCACACGACGATTGTCAGTACCCGCATTCGACACCGGGAAGGACAATCGGAATGTATGCCTCAACGCACTAGAGATGAACTTAAGGAGTACGCACTAATGGCGACTACTGCTGCGCCCCGCAGCAAAAACTCAGCGGGCACCGCGCAAACCCAAACATGGGTTTACCTGTTTAGCGACATTGAAAAAGTTGAAACGCTCATCGGCAAGAAGTGGGATGACGTCAAGGGCTTGCTTGGTGGTAAGGGTGCTGGCTTGGCGGATATGACCCGCGCTGGCGTTCCTGTGCCCCCCGGCTTTACGATCACCACCCGCGCTTGCAACGCTTATCAGGAAAGCGGCGCGTTCCCCGAAGGTATGTGGGAACAGGCGCTCGAAGCACTCAAAGAAGTTGAAAAGAAGGCGGGTCGCGTTTTTGGTGATCCCAACAATCCGCTCCTCGTCAGCGTCCGCAGCGGTGCGAAATTCTCGATGCCCGGTATGATGGACACCGTCCTCAACCTCGGTATGACGGACGAAACCGCCGCCGCACTGGTCGAAAAGACCGGCAACCCGCGCTTCATCTATGACTCCTATCGCCGCCTCGTGCAGATGTTCGGCACGGTTGTGATGGGCATCAGCGACGAAGCCTTTGAAGATCACCTGACGGAAGTCAAAAAAGAGCGCGGCGTCAAGCAGGACGTCGAACTCAGCGCGGAAGACTGGAAGAGCATCACCGAAGTCTTTAAGGCGACCTTCGCCAAAGAAGTCGGCGAACCCTTCCCGCAAGATCCGTTCAAGCAGCTTGCACTGGCGATTGAAGCCGTGTTCAAGAGCTGGAACGGCAGACGCGCCGTTGATTATCGTAATGCTGCTGGTATCCCCCACAATCTGGGTACAGCGGTCAACGTGCAGACGATGGTGTTCGGCAACCTGAGCGCGACATCCGGTACGGGCGTTGCTTTCACACGCAATCCGTCAACGGGCGAAAAGAAACTGTTTGGCGATTTCTTGATGAACGCACAGGGCGAAGACGTGGTCGCGGGTATCCGCACGCCTGAGCCGATCAGCCAGTTGGAAGGCGAGAACCCCGAAGTCTATAAACAGTTTGTTGGCATCGCGGCACAGCTTGAGTCGTACTACCGCGAAATGCAGGACGTCGAATTCACGATTGAAGACGGTCGCCTGTGGATGCTCCAAACCCGTGATGGCAAGCGCACCGCGCGCGCCGCTGTCCGCGTCGCCGTCGAAATGGTCGATGAAGGCGTGATCAGCAAAGAAGAAGCAGTCAAGCGCGTCAAGCCTGAACACGTGCTCAACCTGCTGCACCCGCAGTTTGATATTGACTCCAAAGCAGCCGCCGTCAAGGGTAATCGCTAT
>CALBRY010000045.1 GCA_937927665.1 uncultured Chloroflexota bacterium | reverse complement strand
TGACAGTGACACCGAAAACACCTGCTTAAAGGGCTTGAAAATGTACGAATGAATTACCATGCAAAATGGCTTGAGGCGCTTTCCCAAGCGTGATATAGTCAAATTGTGCGGGATGCAGCACAAATGAAACCGTATCAATGCAAATGGTGAAATGTGAGTTATGTTTGGTTTGCTTACATTTGCAGCAGGACAGACTGAAGTCAGCAAACAATGACTATACTTTCGACACTACCTTTGCCATTCTGGGCTTCCTTTCTTACTGCGCTGGGTTGGCTCTACTGCATTTGGGCGATTAGCTGGCCGCGCCTGTTCTACTCTGCCGCTCTACAGCGTACCCACCGTGACTATCTGGGACACAAATTCGGGCGAAGAATCTATTGGCAAATGCGGTACCGAACAGCATTGCTGCTTGCTGCTTGCTCACTCCTACCGTGGCTTGCGCTCTTACTCGGCACAAATCTGATCCCCCGCCTCCTTTTGGGTCTTGCAACCGTTTTGTGCAGCCTCATGTGGCTGACACGACCTCCCGGTGAAATTCTAGGACTCATCGAACGACCGGGTAAAATGGGACTTGTGGTGATAGGAAGTCGCAATCTATTACGAGCAAGCGTCATCTTCATTCTTTGTGGGATGATCCCATCTCTACTCATTGGAACGGGTATCCATATGTTGGTGAGTGTCTAGGTGGGTTAGTGAGCCAATGCCTCCCTAATATTTGTCAGATTACCCAAGAAGACCCCAAATTCGACTGGAGACAAATACATTGAAGACACCCACAGTAAACTCGTTCACTGTACACCGATTGGGCATAGAACGTTCTTTCTTTCCGTTTGGTTTTGATACTTCCCAAAAAGAAACTGTTTCGCGCACATATATTCACCCGCAAAGAGTTATTGATATGTGCGACATCATCGAGAAACATGCGCTGGAGTATCTGGTTGTTTTTGACGTGGAGCAATATTCGCTAATCGATCCACAGACAGAGCAAGAGCTTTCAATTGAAGGTTTGGCGGCAAAGGCTCAGGTACCGTTTTGGGCGATAGACTCAAGAATTATTGTGCTGCCTAAACAAGAACTGCTGCGCTTGCTATCAACATTTCGCCACTATAATTTGAATTTATTTGACAGCAATGGTAGTTGGCATGAGAGTGAGATTAAGCGGTTGGTTTCAATATGTGATGAACATGATTGGCATCGTGAGCCGATGTTACTGCCCAAATTGACTGCCTCACGATTCTATCTTATTAGCGATGAAGATCGTCACGTGACCGTTGAAACGTATGATCCGCAAACCCCCAGACAGATCTTCAGCAAAGCACTACAGTTTTATGCGGGAACAGTTCTAGCGGAAAAATATAAATCCTCTGACATTGCGGACATTCCTCAAGCTGTGCTTGATGCATTTTGGAAGGATGTTTTTAGTTTGACCATCTTGGAGCAAGCGACAAAACTGCAAAAAGGTTATTTGAAAATTGGCGTGTCCCGGCAATTGTACGATTTTAAAAAGCCGTTAGGATACCCCCCAGAGTTCCGGATAGTCTATGAACTACAATCTCAAAAATGGTTTGTGGAAATGTAAAAGGTTATTTGAAGCGTGGGAATCACAGCATAACCGTAGGGATTCGAGTAGATCATTGCTGGCGGTTTCTGGTCTACTCCAGTTTGGTGAAGATGTCCAGTACCGTCACCAAATACAGCCAACCTTCCAGTGTCGGAATGTAGGTGGTATCGATGACCCATTTTTTGTATTCGTGCTCAGCGCTGAAGTCCTGTACTAGCAGGTTTTCCACGACATAGCGATTCTGCACCGACCGCGTTAAGCAAGGGTGATGCGCTTTCACCCGCACGAGCGCAAATGCAGCTGGACGCATCAAGCGGGTGACTCGCTTGCGCGACGTACAAGATGCCTTGTGCTCGCAGGGCTGCTTCCACCCGGTTGCTGCCGCAGGTGTGACGACTATCCTCAAAGACTGTTTGAATCTGTTTGCTCAGGTAGGTGTCGCGCTGGTCATGAGCACTCGTCTTGGTTTCACGCCAAGCGTAGTATCCGCTCTCCGACACGTCCAA
>CALBRY010000044.1 GCA_937927665.1 uncultured Chloroflexota bacterium | reverse complement strand
GATTCTACGTCAACCAGTACGGCGAAAGGTTGTGACCTTTTCGCCGCATGAACCCTATTGTAGCGAATTTTGGAAAATAAAACCCTTGAGTGTGTTTAGATGTGTCAATTTTGTAAAGAAGCGAGGAAAATAATCCCCTCTGTCGCAAGCGATAGAGGGGATTGAGGAGTGCTATCCAATTCGGCGTGCAGATGAAGGCGATGTTTCGTTCAATTCGCGGCAGTTCCGCGCCCAGATGCGCCACACAAACAAGCGATCGCGCAGGCTAACTCTCGCCCGCCCGCGTTTGATCGCCGCCGATAAAGCGCGCTCTGATGCTTCGTCCGCTAACTCCCCTGCCGCAACTGCTTGATACTGCCCGCGATGCGCCAGTGTCCAGCGCCGCGCACGCCGAATATTCACCTGTGTTTCGAGCAAGTCGCGTTCAAGCGCTGCCAGCGATCCGCGCAGTTCTGTTTCGTGTCGTGTGTTTGTCACCATCTTGAGAATCCCCCGTTCTTTGTGATTTTCAGACCAATCGGTCGGTTTTGTGTGCAAAAAAAGAACGCCGCGCTTAATCAGCGGACGCACCCGGTACGCGCAGCGATGACTCGATGAAGAATCGAATTTGCGCTTCGGCAGTTTGGAGGGGTGTTTCATCCTCGTACAGTTTCGCCATCATCAAAGCACCTTCCATGGAGGCGACGAAAAATGTCGCGGTGCGTTCGCTGTCGGCATCGGCGCGAATTTCGCCGCGTTCTTTTCCTTTTTCGAGCGTGCGCCGAACCGTATCGACTAGATCGCGCATCGCGTCTTTCGCCCGCGCTTTGAGTTCGGGGTAAGCGTCGTCAGCTTCGATTGCGGTGTTCAGGATAGGGCATCCGCCGACCAATCCTTCGCCGCGTGCGAGTTCGTAGTAATAACCGATCAGCGCGATTAAGCGATCAACTGCATGTTTGTGTTCACGAAAGATCACCCGCATGCGTTCGGTTGTCACAGCAAGCGCATAATCGAATGCGGCAAATGCGAGTTCATCCTTGCTGCCAAAGTGGTTATAAATGCCGCCCTTCTCCAAGCCGGTCAGCCGCATGATGTCCGAAAGCGAAGTGCCCGCGTAGCCGTGCGTATTAAATACCTCGGCGGCACGCTGAATAATGTACTCGCGGGTGCGCTCCCCTTTTGTTTTGGCATCGGACATACACGGAGCTTTCGTCAGAAAAAGACCGAACGGTTTGTTATTGAAAGCATATGCCGATTTGGGTTGGATGTCAACCGATCAACGCGCATTTGCGTTGTATCTTTGTGGTTCAGAATGCTTTTCCGCTACAATCTTTTGTGTCGATGCGAAATTGAAGGCGGAACAGCCATGTCGTATCAATACTTACAGATGGGAATCGCCGCCGCGCAAGGCGGCAGTATGGAAGAAGCAGCGCGGCTGCTCCGGTTAGCGGTCAAAAGCCCGGAAGTCAACGCGCAGTCACGGGCAGTCGCCTATATGTGGCTGGCGGAGACGACGACCGACACCGCGCAGAAGCGCGCGTATTATCAACAGGCAGTTGAATCTGACCCCGCCAATGCGGATATTCGCGCGCGGGTGGATGCGTTTTTAGCGACGCAGTTCCAACCGCCGCCCACCCCGACCGCGCCCCCGCCGCCGGGATCACTGCCAGAAGCCCCACGCAGCGGATCAACGCCGCCGCCTGCGAGTTTGCCAGAAGCGCCGCGCGCGGGATCAACACCTGCGCCGTATGCCGCGCAAACCGCCGCCAATCCGTATACACCTAATCCCGCGCCCCCTGCTCCAGCGATGCCGAATACGGTTTCGGCGCAGATGCCGCCCGCGCAAATTCTCGCACCACAAACAGGGACAGTGCTTGATTACGTCGTCAGTGTGATCGGTGGACCAAACGGCACAGGCAGCGGATTTTTCGCCTCGCAGCACCCGATTATCGCCACAACCCGGCATGTTGTCGGCGGCGCGGAACAGGTCACAATCGAATTTAGCCCCGGACGCGGCGCAACAGGGACGGTGATCCGCACCTACAGCGATTATGATCTCGCGCTGATCCGTATTGATTACGCGCCGCCATCGGCGCTGCCTGCTTCACCGATGCCGCGTGTACCAGATGAAACCGCGCTCACGGCGGTGAGCTACGGCGGCGCGATGACCAGCGGACGCCAGCGCCCCACGACTCGCGTGATGGCGTCATATTGGATACCAACGGATTTCTCCACGCTGCCGGATGCAGGCGGCGCTCCGCTATTTGATCCACAAAACTATCTTGTCGGGATGATCACCCGCGATACCAGCCGCTCGGCGGATCACTTCTTCGGTGTTCACATCAGCTTGATACGCCAATGTATTGACACCGTGCTGGCGGATTTGCAGACGACGAAAGCAGCATACTGCGCCCAGTGTGGATCGCAGAGCCGCGCCGGGGGATTAGGCTACTTCTTCTGTGAAGTATGCGGCGCGGTCATGCCCGCCGCACAGGGGATCACGCGCTACCCGATTCCACAGGCGGAGCCGTTTTATGCACCCGCCAATGCGCCCCGCTGCCCTCATTGTCAGGCAGTCACGGGATCGCACAACGGCAAATGTTTACGCTGTGGTCAACCAACGGTGTAGAGTAGTCAACAGGTAAAGGGGAAACCAACATGGCATTCATGGGACGCAACCGTCAACAGGGAGCGCCGCGTATCGAGCAGTACGCGCAAACAGTCGAGGCGATCCTCGCCAATATCGGCATCGATCCGGCACAGGCACGCATGGCGATGAGCGATGGATTCGGCTGGAGCTTCCAGCGCGGATCGGCAACGATCGAAATTTATGTGACGCAGAAAGAAACAGGCGGCTATCTCCAAGTCCTGTCGCCGATCGCGCATCTGCCGATGACAGGCTTACTGCCGCTTTACCGCCGCCTGCTTGAACTCAATTTGCAGATGACCGAAGCCGCGCTCGGCGTGTATACAGAGATTGTGTTCGTGTTCGTTGAACGTCCGCTTGATGGCTTGGACGCGAATGAAGCCGATCAAATTATCAACAATGTCGCCGCGTATGCCGATGAGCTTGACGATAAGCTCGTCAGCGAATTCGGCGGACGACTTTACGGACGGATTTAATCAGATCAGGCAGGTATGCGCCGGTGCTGATAATGCCAACGGTGATTAAGAAAATCGGCACAGCATCGGTGCTTTCTTGACCGAACCCCAGATAGAGGATCGGCGGGTAATCAAGCGTCTGATTGAACCACGCGTAGGCGATCGGGATGTAGAGTCCGGCAGTCAACAGCGCGATGCGGATCACAACGGGCAGACGCACTGCCACCGGAATCGCCAGCGCGATCGCCGTACCGAGCGCCATCGTCACAATGTTATCTTCCGCTTCGTACTGCAAATACAGCCATGTGAACGCAACCCATCCGAAAAACGCCGTAACCGACCCAAGTACGAATGAGAGTCCCCCACGCGCCCACGCATGCCAGAATCCGCGCAGTCTGCCGGGGTACTCGGACGCGATCACGATCTGTAAACCGAAGAATACGCCGAAAACCAACCCGACAGACAAGATCAACCCGGTGCGCCCCGGATCAAGAAATGGCAGCGACGGCGTAACCAGTGCGATATAAACCGCCATGCCGACCCACCCGCCGAGCGCCGCCGCGACAAACCGCACCAGCGCCGCCGAAGGATTCGAGATCATGCGCCGCCATGTATTCGTCAGCCATGCGCTGAGGCGCGCGTGCTGCGGAACTTCAACGGGCAGCATCGGCGCTTCGTCGCGGATCAACGCAAGCGCACGCCGCGCTGGTTGACCGGTTTCTTGCGCGATCCGCTTGACGGCAGCGGCAGACCGCACCCGCCCGATCGCTCGCGCGGCGGTTTCCGCCGTGATCGGGTCGCGAGCATCGAGCGCTATCGTACCGAGCAAAACATCGATCTCTGGCGCGAACACAACGATATTCCAGCAGTCACCCGCCGTCGATTCGGGGTTTTCGAACGCCTGCAAAACCGGGGACAATGCGCGCTCAACCTTGACCGCACTGCGCCGCTCCAGTGTATGAATCGCTTGACGTTTCACCTCATGATTAACTTCGTTCTGGATCAATGCGCCGACCGCTTTGGGAATTTGCGGCGGTTCAGCGTCGGGGAGCGCCGCCAGCCGTTCGAGCGCGCGAAGCTGTGCCGGGACGTTCTGACTGCGGAGCGTATGCAGCACCACCCAACGGCGGCTGTCATCGTTGAGTTTCTCCCACCAGTAGGCGATCTGATAATCGTATTCGAGCGCGCCGCGCAAGAACATCTGCATCCCCTGTTCATCGAGTTCAAGGTGCAGTTCATCGGCGCGGGTGTAAAAGTCGTTCATCAACATGAACGGCGTGAACCCGATCAAGAATTTTCCCTGTCCCCCCGCCCATGAGCGCCGCGCCTGTGTGTAGATCAACATTGCTTCCATGCGTGCGGCAGGATCAACATCGGTTGGCAAATCGGGCGGCGCTTCGATGACCGCATCGGCGGAAAGTTCCGGCACAGGCGCGGTATCCGCTACGTTGATCGTTCTTTCATCTTCTTCGACTGGAACAGGAGGCTTAGGCGGAACAGGACGCGATGAGCCGATGGGCAGCATACCCGTATCGAGTTGGCGTGTGGATGCGAACTCGTCAAGATCGGCTGCGCCTGCAAATCCCTGTGTCGCGATCATGTCCACATCAAGATCAGTGGTCATGTCACCGGGCTTGCGCGGCGGTTGGTTCAGGCGGGTGGTTCGCAGTTCAGGCGCTTTTTCGGCGGCGAGTTTCTGCATCGCCGCTGTCACGCGGATTCCGGTCAGGGTAGCTTCAATCGCCTCAAATACCGTCATGATCGATCCGGCGCGTTTGCGCGGTTCCATTGCCGTGCCATGCCGCAGAATTTCCGTCACTTTTGGCGGAAGATTCGGCAGAAAGCGCGTTAGATCGGGCATCTCGGCATTCGATTGAAGCTGTTTGATCGCCATCGGCATAGGCGCATCAAAGGGAAGCTGTCCGGTCAGCATGTGATGGAGCAGAATTGAGAAGGCATAAACATCGGCGCGCAGATCGAGATCGGCGGCAGTAAGCTGTTCGGGAGCCATGTACAAAAGCGTGCCAGAACCGGGATTTGCTGCCCGCCCTTCCGGTCCCAAAACTGTCGCTAACCCAAAGTCCGCCAGATACGGCGATCGCGTGCTGTCGAGCAAGATATTGCTCGGCTTCAGGTCAAGGTGAATCACCTTATTTTGATGGGCGTAATCGAGTGCTTGCGCGATCGGTCGCGCCAACCGCAGCACTTCTTCGACAGGGAGCGCGCCGCTTTCGAGCAGGTCTTCCAGCGATCCGCCGGAAACATAGCGCATGACGATATAAAGCTGCCCCTGATAATCGCCAAATTCATAGATCGGCAGGATATGCGGATGTTCGAGCGCGGCGATCGTGCGTGCTTCGCTTTCAAAGCGCGCCACCGGATCGAGATCGACCGCGACATACCGGGCGATCGTCTTGATAGCGACGGTGCGGTTCAGGCGCAGATCACGCGCAGACCACACATCCGCCATGCCGCCCCGCCCGATGTGCTCCGTGATTTTGTAATTCCCAAATTCGATCCCGATTTCCATAACAACTCACCGTTCCCGCGTTTTATCGCCTGCCTGCTGATGCTCCTTTACTATACAGTGATTCTGTTTAGAAGCACGCCAGCGGGGCGCAGGCAGTCAAAAAAGAAACCCGCACAAGGCGGGCTTCATGGTCAACGGTGTGGATGATCGACTACGGGGCTAGCTGGCGAATACGCGCGCGGAAATATCCCTGCACGAAGCGGTAAAATTCGAGCGTGTTTTCCGGTCGCTGCTTATTCGTATCCAGCTTGCGTGTCAGGCTGTTTTGCTCCAAAAGCGGCTTGGCTTCAACTTTGTTGGTAATCGACAGAAGCAGATCGGATACACGCTGGAGATCCATCGCCAGATCAGCGACGAGTTCGCGCCGCTCTGCGAGTGAAATATCACCCCATAGGCTTTCGATTTCACCGACGATCTCGACGGCGCGCACGCTGATTTTTCCGCTGTACGGGAACGTAAGCAGCGCATTTTTCAGCACCATGACGATTGTCTGAACTTCACGCAGGAGCGCGGGCGCGGTGCGATCACCCAGCGGGTGATTATCCATCAAGCGTTCCATTTTGGGGACTACCCGCCGCCCACGTCCAAAATAGCCGCTCATCACGCGGAACATATCGATCACGCTGCGCGCTTCGCCTGTGCCATCGAGAAGCGATTGAATATCCATTTCGGTTTCTTTGATGTGCGCGACGCGGTGTTGGGTTGCTAGACCGCTCGACAGCTTGATCAAGTCGATCAACGAATCGGCAAGCTGTTTGCGTTCTAGGTCGCTCACGCCGCCGTTAAGGCTGTCCAAGTCACCGGTGATCACGCTCTGAAGCGGCAGCCGCTGCCGATCCGAATATGCCGCGCCGGTATCTTGCAGAAAATTCGCCGCCGTATTCAGTGCATAGGCGTAATCGGCGATATTTTCGCCGCCCAACATGCGGCGGATTACGTAAGTCGCTTTAAGCGATTCGATCAAGCCTTCGTCGATGCGCGCCACTTGATTGATCAGGTTGCGCGCCGCGCCTTCGGATGACCAGCGGACGAAGCGGCGGAGATTTTCGAGCGCCGCCTTTTGCACTTCTGCAGCGCCTTCGGTTTGCGGCTCCCATGTGAGCAACGCATACATGCGGAGCATCGCGCCGATTCCGTCATCGCCGCGCCGCGCCGTATTCATCGGCAGCAGCACCGCCGCGCGGATCGTGTTCGGCAGATCGCGGGCAGCGCTCAACGCGCCGAGCAGTTCAAGCAGGAGTTCGGTTGGCAGCCCTTCGAGAATCAGGCGGTGTTCACCCAGATGTGAAACAAGCTGCCCTGCCACATTGCGAAGCTGCGCTGACCATTGATGCTGTTCCAATGCGCCGAAATGCGCCATGATCAACGGGAGCGGTTTAGTCCCTTCCGCCGCCAGCGCGCCGAGACATTCCGGCACACTGCTGATCAGGATCGGCGCGGAGACGAATAACGTTCGCACCATCGCCGCATATTCGACCTGTCTGCCGCTGGGGTACAAAATGCGCCCCTGACGCCCTAGTTCCGCCGCAAGGTCAGCATAGGCTTGACGTGCCAGCAGAATTTCTAAGAGTGATTTCGCGGCGTCTTCGCCCAACGCCTTCAGCGCAGCATCTTCACCGAAGTGATAGACCACGCGGCGCATCACACTGTCATACATTTCGCCGTAAGCCGTCGCCGCCGCCACAGCCAACGCACCGAGTGTCGGAGCGTCGAACACGTCCATGCGTCCCACCGCGAGCGCGACTTCGCTTAAGCGGACGAGCATCAGCGAACGCCACGACGTGCCAAACTCGGTGGCGGCTTGTGCCATCAATCCCGGCGCAAGTGTGATATTCGCTTCGGCGTTCAGGTACGCGATCAAACGCGCTAATGCACGCGGCATCTGCGCCAAGATCGGCTTTAGGTTGATAAACCGCTGCCATGCGTCGAGCGCGAGTGTTTGCGCCGCCAGCAGGACGGATGTTTGCGCCAAGACCGGATCGCTGGCGGCAAGCGGCAGCGCGATCTCAAGCAGGCGCGAAACGATATACTTCGCCTCAAATGCCGATGCGCTCTCGCGCACCTGTGCGAGGAACAAATTCATCGCCTTGCTATCACGGCTGCGAACGATCGATTGGGCGTAAGCGAGTGCCGATTTTTGCGCCAGATCGATCCAATACATGCCTTTGAAACCCGCAGGATTCCCCAACCAACGGGTGACCGCGCGATAAACGCGCAGCGCTTTCCCGTTGTTCAGCATGTCAGTCATCTGACCGAGAATGATCGGCTCAAGCGGAGGTTTACCCGCCGCCGAAATCACCAGATCCGCATCTTCGACATCATCCGTTGACATGACCAGCGCCAGCAAATGCCGGACATACGCCGTTTGCTGTTCTTCGGTCAGTGTCGGATCAACGCTGAGAATACGCGCCACTTCGGACGCTTCCACCGGAAGCCCGCTGCTGACCGCTTCATCCATCGTCAGGCGGAAAGAGGCATACGTCAGCGCTTCGCTGAGCGGTTCACCGCGCCGCAGTCGCCAACCGGCAATCGGCGTCAGCAGATTGGTCTTTTCGATCACGAGTTCCGTATCAAGCCGGAGCTGACTGCGGATATAACGCGCGTAATCATTTTCAGGCTTCACGCCTTCGGTTTTTCTCGCGCCCCATGTGTAGATCAGCGCATCCGGCGGATCGGGCGTGTCATTGGTCACAAATCGAATTTGTGCATTCGCGGAACTCGCGGGGGTGACATGGGTCGCAAAGCTGACACTATAACGCGCCGGATGAGGCAGCAGCGCCAATAAGCCTTCGATCATGCCAATGCGTGCATCGAGTTCAGGAGGTGCGCCTTTGATCACGACTGGCACACCGATAATCACCGCGGCGAGAATGGGTTCGACCACATCAAATCGATCACTGGTTGCGCCAAGGAGCGCAAGCATCGCGTCCTGCTGCTGACCAGCCGTTGGCGGTTCTACGTTCTCAAGCTCAACCGGAGGGAGTGTCGCATCGGTGCGCGTGAACTGGGGCATCGTCGGCTCAAGCAGCGAAAGCAGCCGCTTGACATTGCCACCCAGTTGGCGCAGTGCATCGAGCGGCGGCAGATAATAATGGCACAGAACGCCGCCTGCTTCCCCCACCTGCGATTGAACAAAAATATACGGGATTGTCTTGCCGCGCATCAATGCGACAGCAAGCGTTGCATCGCCTGCCGCTGGAGGCAGCCGAAGTACGGATATCACTTCGTTGAAGTGATCCGACTTAATTCCCGCCGATTTCGCCAGGAGTCGAAGCTCTCCTTGCGGTTTGCCTTCGTACAATACCTGACCGTAATAAAAGTGTTCCACGAGAGCCACCGCCAGACTACAACGTTTGGATACCGCACCCTAATTGTATAGATTAACACAGAACCCGACGGAGAACACTAGATTGTGTATCGCGCTCACTCCTTGCGCGCCGTTCTACGTCACAGCGTTGACATCTCGCCGATCTGCCTTTTATCCTGTATCCGCCAATTCTTGAGGAGAGTGCATTGATGACGATCCCTGAAGCGAACACGCGGCAAAATCACCGCCGTGTTCGCACCCGCTCCACTCCCCTGATGCTGCTGATCGGACTCCTGATCCTCGCGGCGGCGCTGCGCTTGATCAACCTGAACGCGATCGGCGACGGCAACACCTATTACACAGCCGCCGTCGCCTCAATGATTCAGTCGCCCGCGAATTTCTTTTTCGCCGCCGCTGAACCGGGCGGATCGATCACGGTCGATAAGCCGCCGCTCGGTTTGATGATTCAGGCGGTGTTTGCAGCGGTGTTCGGTGTGTCGGGGATCGTTGTGGTGCTGCCGCAGATCATCGCCGGACTGCTGTCCATCCTGCTGATGTATCACCTGATCGCGCGCACCTATGGCGAAGGCGCAGGATTAGCGGCGGCGCTGGCGCTCGCTGTCACGCCGATCGCCGTCGTGACTGACCGCAACAATACGATGGACAGTACTTTAATCCTGACTTTGCTGCTGGCGGCATGGGCATTCATCAAAGCGACCGAATCGCGCAAGATCGGCTGGTTGATCGCGGGTGGGGTGCTGGTCGGCTTGGGATTCAATATTAAGATGCTGCAAGCGTTTCTCCCTGTTCCGGCATTTCTGCTGCTGTACTTACTGGGAGCGCGTGCCGGTGGGGGGACAAAAATCATCCGGTTGATCGCGGCACTTGGCGTGCTGGCGTTGATAGCTTTTTCGTGGGCGCTGATCGTAGACAACATCCCGGCGGACTCGCGCCCATTTATCGGCAGCAGTCAAAATAACAGCGTGTTTGATTTGATTTTCGGATACAACGGGCTGGAGCGGTTGAGCGGCGCTCAAGGCGCTGGGCAGCGGCAGCCGCCCGGTGTAACGGCAGGAATGATTTCTCCGCCCGGAAATGCGATGACGACAGAGACGGGTGAACCCGGCATTCTACGCTTGTTCAAAGTGGAATTGGGGAACGAACTCGCATGGATGCTGCCGCTGGCGTTGATGGCAACGGTTTACGGCAGTATTGAGTTCGTGATCAGGCTGTTCACACCACCGCGCTTTCAGTTCCCAATCCGCGATGAATTGAAAGGCGTCGTCTTGTGGGGTGGGTGGTTGATGCTCTGTGTGGTGTTTTTCAGCGTGGCGCGGTTCTTCCACGCTTATTATCTGGCGACAGCCTCCCCTGCTGCCGCCGGGATGATCGGGATCGGGTTCTGGTATTTGTGGAAATTCGCCAAGCATCGCGGCGATCTCGCTTTTATCACGGTGCTGCTTGCATTGGTGATCACGATTGCCGTACAGGGTGCAGTCGCGGCACAGTATCCCGTTTCGCTCGTCTGGTTATTTCCGGCGGGCGCGCTCATAGTGATCAGCTTGATCCTGATCGCACTGAATCGTCCGCGCACGCTGCAAATCGGGTTTGCGCTGGCAGCAGTCGCGCTGTTGATCGCCCCGGCAGTGTGGACGGTGTATTCGGTCGTCGATCCTGCACCGAATGTCGCCTTGCCCATGAGCTATGACGGCGAAAACGAACCCGATGTAAATGCATTCGGCAACGCACCCGCCCTCATGAGTGGTGCAATCGAGGCGGCGCGCCCTGCGAATGATGCTTTGATGGCGTACTTGCAGGAGCATAGCGACGGGGTCGAATATCTGGTCGCTGTGCCTAATGCGATGATGGCATCCCAGTTTATTTTAGAGACTCGCCGCCCTGTCTTGATTCTCGGTGGGTTTTCTGGCACCGATCCGGTGATCGACGTGGAGGGATTCGCGCAGTGGGTCGAAAGTGGACGTATCCGTTTTCTGTTCACGATCGGGGTGATGGGCGGCATGACCAGCGATGCCATCACAGAATGGGCGGCGGATCACTGTGCAGGGGTGGAAGGATTATTCGGCAGTGTGCCGCCCGCACGTAATGCACCGGCAGGAATGCAGCTCCCGACAGGACCCATGCTCTATGACTGCCGTCCGACAAATTAAGCTCCGGGCAAAGCCGCAAAGCTTTGTACGAAACTCTTTGCGGCTCAATTGTGTTCGTAGCTGAGTTCAAATTTTGAGGGTTCACACACCCGCAGCACACCCGCTAATTCATGCCCGATCACCTGATCAATACCATCAACATCGAGGTGAATCGGTCCATTAAACGGTGCGCGCGATACCAGCGTAAATGTCGTCCCCGGTCGCAATCCGAGTTCGCCCAAATAGGCGAGTTTATCGGCGTCGTGCGTGTTGGCTCGGCTGACTGTCCAGCGTGCACCGACTTCTACTTCGTTGAGCGGCCTATCGACCACACGCGGCATAACGCCATCGGGCGACGGAATCGGCTCACCATGCGGGCAGCGGCGAGGATTCTTCGCCATCTTTTCCATGCGTTCGACAATCCGTTCGCTGACCACTTCACCGAGTCGATCGGCTTCGTCGTGGACTTCGTGCCAGCCGAAACGCATCACATCAACAAGGAACACCTCAACCAAGCGGTGACGGCGGATATTCGCCAGCGCTTCGCGTTCGCCTTTCGGCGTTAGGCTGATTCCCCGGTAAGGTTCATGCTCCAGATACCCCGATTCTTTCAACCGCTGCACCATGCGTGTGACAGCCGGCGCGGAGACACCTTTCGCTTCCGCCAGCGCGGAAGTCGAAATATACGGATCGTCGGGCTGGTAGTACGCGATCCGGTATGCCTCTGCCAGATATTCCTGCATCGCAGCGCGTATGCTGCCGTCCTGTTTTATGCTCACGCAATCAAACCCATCTGCGATGAATTATGCTCATTTCAGTCATCAATATACCGACGGAGAGCAAATTTAGCAAGGGTTAAACCTAAAATTTGCATAGGTTTTGCATGAGTATTGCACTCACGGTGCTTCTGGCAGCGTGAGCAGGAATGTCACCAGTGCGTCGATGTCCTCCGGCGCAGCATCATAGATCAATTGGTGTGTTCCGGGGAATTCAAACACGGCGCGCAGTGTCTCCGCCGCCCCATTGTGATAATACGGCGCGCTCCACGCCAACCAGCGCAGCGACGGCGTATCGAATTCGCCACCCGTGCCAACATCATAAGCGCGTAAATCCGTGCCGACCGTCCCAACATGGCAAGAGACACAGTTTTGCTCTTCGAACACTTCTGCACCGCGTGCGATGAGCGCTTCGGGGGCGTTGACTTCCGGTGACGGCGGCGCAAGCGTGATCAAATACGCGGTCAGCAGATCAAGATCGCTTTCGTTGAGCGGATCATGCAGTTCTTCCGGCAGCGGTGGGAATGCGCTGTCGATCAATCCTGTGCCGCCGAGCAGCGAGCGAATTTTGTATTCCGCGTCTGCCAGTTCGACCCACGTCCCCGACCAGCGATACGGCGGGGTTTCCGGCAGTGCGTATAACAACGGAGTGTTTCGCCCGCCAGCGCCAAAACCCGCCCACACGCGCCCATCACTCATGCCGTCATAATGGCATACGGCACAGCTTAACCAGTTATCGCGGCTCATGCGCGGATCAGTCGCGCCGTAGAACAACTGCGCGCCGAGCAGCACATCAACCGAAACGGTCAGGTTGCTAATCGGCAGTGTCGAAACAATTTCCAGATCGCTGGTTGTGATCGTCGTGATCGTCGCATCGAGCGCGTTATGCACGTACAGGAGTGTGTAATCGCGGTTGAGCAATATCGCGCGTGGATTTGACCCAACGTTGATATGTGCCCGCGCTTCGCCTGTGTTCAAATCGATCACGCTGATCGAATCGCTGCCCGCGTTGGCGACATAAAGCTTCTGTGTGAAGCGATCCAGCGCCGCCGCGGACCGCATATTCACCGGACGATCCGCCGTA
>CALBRY010000043.1 GCA_937927665.1 uncultured Chloroflexota bacterium | reverse complement strand
TGTGGATGATGTATCCGGTTCTGGCGAAAGTCAAATATGGAAAAATGCCCGAAGTGGCTGGCAACTGGAAGATGTCGGGCACTTCGCTGATTCTCAATTGGATTGTTGGACCGGCGCTGATGTTCGCGCTGGCGTGGATACTGCTGCCGGATTATCCCGAATATCGCACAGGCTTGATTCTGGTGGGGCTGGCGCGCTGTATTGCGATGGTTCTGATCTGGAATATGCTGGCGTGCGGCGACAGCGAATATGCGGCGGTATTGGTGGCGATCAATTCGGTCTTTCAGATCGTGATGTATACCGTGCTCGGTTATTTTTACCTGACCATCGTGCCGCAGATGCTCGGTGGTTCCGCCGTCGCGCTCGATGTTTCGATGTGGGAGATTGCTAAGAGTGTGTTGATCTTCCTCGGTATTCCGCTTGCCGCCGGATTCCTGACTCGCTTATTTCTGACCCGCTCAAAGGGTGAGGAATGGTACGAAAAGAAGTTCGTGCCGCGCTTATCGCCAACCGCTATTGTCGGGCTGCTGTTCACGATTGTGATGATGTTCTCGCTCAAGGGCGAGGTTATTCTTGAGCGTCCGCTGGATGTGGTACGGATCGCGCTGCCGCTGCTCGCCTATTTTGTGATTATGTTCAGCCTGTCATTCGGGATTTCTTACCTGCTGAAGTTTCCTTACGCGGATACGGCGACGATCTCATTTACCGCGACGGGCAACAACTTTGAGTTAGCGATTGCCGTCGCGATCGGGGTCTTTGGTTTAGCGTCGGGGGAGGCGTTGGCGACGGTGGTAGGTCCGCTGATCGAAGTTCCGGTATTGATCGGTTTGGTGTACCTGTCGCTGTGGCTCGGTCGCCGCCTATACCCGAGTGATCCATTGTGGAAATCAGGCTCAAAATAGGTGCAAGTATCGCAATAAAAACGCGTTGAACTGTCGAGATACAGTTCAACGCGTTCTATCTTTGCGGCTATGTGCTTTTGTTATCCACCCGCCATCGCGCCGATGATGCGAAAAGGCTGTGTTCCTGCGGCGACTTCCGATGGTACGGAGGCGTCCGCTGGCTCATGCGAGATATCTTCCCCACTCGCAAAAAAACGAACAAAGGGGCGGCGCTCCTTCGTCACGACATCGCGAATTGTTCCGCGCAGCATGGGATAAGCCGCTTCCAATGCGTCAAGGATGGCGCGTTGAGTAACCGGTTCTTCCACCTGAAGCTCAACCGCCCCCGTCACCTGTGCAAGCGAACGTAGGTGTGTCGGCAGCGTCACGCGAATCATGACAGAATTTGCACCTCAACTGAAAGCACAGGCGGCAGATCGTGAACAATCGGCATCCAGTGATCGCCCGAATCGGCGGAAACATAGACTTGTCCACCCGTCGTGCCTAGATAGATACCACACGAGTCCAGCGAATCTACTGCAAGCGCGTTGCGAAGCACATTTACGTAACAATCACTTTGTGGGAGTCCATTGGTCAGCGCTTCCCACTCATTACCGCCGGAGCGACTGCGATAGACGCGCAGCTTGCCATCGGGCGGGAAATGATGCGAATCGCTGGTGATCGGCACTACATAAATCGTATCGGGTTCATGGGCATGAACAGCGATTGGGAAGCCAAAATCGCTCGGCAGATTGCCGCTGACTTCGTGCCATGAGTCGCCCGCGTTATCCGACCGCATGACATCCCAATGTTTCTGCATGAACAGGATATTGGGGCGCGATGGGTGCATGGCGATGCTGTGTACACAGTGCCCCACTTCGGCGGTGGCATCCGGTAGTTCATATTCCGATTTCAGCCCTTGATTGACGGGACGCCACGTCGTGCCGCCGTCATCGGTGCGGAAAGCCCCCGCCGCGGAGATGGCAACAAAGATACGTTTCGGATCATCGGGATTCAAGACGATGGTATGGAGGCACATGCCGCCAGCGCCGGGCTGCCACAGATTCCCTTTCACATCGCGTAAACCGGGCAGCTCACTCCATGTTCTGCCGCCATCATTCGAGTGAAATAAGGCGGCGTCTTCA
>CALBRY010000042.1 GCA_937927665.1 uncultured Chloroflexota bacterium | reverse complement strand
AAAAAAAAAACTACGTGGATCAGCGCTGAGTAACGTGGATCGCGCGGAGTGAGAAATGCGGCGATCATCACCACGATGATGAAGGTGAGTCCGTACATAATGATCGTGCGCTGATCGCGAATGAACAGACTCACCGCTAGATACGAGGTGAGGATATACGCCAGCGCATTGAGATCGAGCAGCGGTAGGGTAACAAAATTGATGGCGGGCTGAAGCACCGCAAACAACCGCACACCCAACCAGTAGCGACGGCTCAGAATCAGAACAATGATCGTCGCGTTGAGGAGTAAATTTAGGGTGATAGGCAGCAGTTGATCCGCATGAAAACTGGTATAGAAATAAAGCAGTACAGCGCCGAACGCCAATAAGAGGTTTATTGAAAGCATGTAAAGCGCACGCCGCTGTTCTTCTGGTGTATCGAGATAAAGAAGGCGGCGCTTCAGCCATGTGCCTAACCTATTCATGAGCGCGTTCCTATTCGGGCGGTGTTTCGCGGCGGATCAGCCAGCGACTGAGCAGCCACAACCCCGCCATGATCCCCCCGCCAATAAGAAACGGCGCAGATGCGCCATATGTCTGGAATAGAAGCCCGCCGAGAAGTGGGGCGGCAGCATCGGCGGCGCTCACGAACGAGGCGCTTACGCCCAAAATTGCCCCGCGTTCATCTGTTTTGACGCGGCGGATCATCAGTGTGTTGAGCGCGGGACGGATCAAACCTGCGCCGATGGTGAGCGGAACAAGCGCAACACCTAACCAGAGAAGTCCCGCAAATCCGCGTCCGTTTTCGCTTGGGAGTGTGATCGCAATATCGCCGATCATGGTTTCGGTGGCGGTTGGCGCAAGGGAGCGCAGCTCGTTGCGGACGATACGCTCAACGTAGAAGGGATGCGGCGCTTCGGGCGAAATGGATACCAGCACCAACCCCACCGCCAGCAGCGCAAGCGCGATCTGCACCACGCGACGTTCACCAAAACGACGACTCCATTGACCGATCAAGCGCCCCTGAGCCATGACCAGAATCAAGCCGACGTATAAGAAGATCAGCGCGCTTCCCTGACCGAGAATTCCGAAGCGGCTGAGAAGGAACAAACCGAGAAGCGTTTCAAAGGCAAAAAAGACCATTTGCTGCAAGAACATGAGCGCCAACAGCGGCGAAACTGTTGGACGGCGGATCATCGAAACGCTTGTCAGCAGAATTCGGCGACTGCCGAGATCACGCGTGCGGTGTTCGGGTGGGAGTGTTTCACGAAAGCTGAACATCGTCAGCGCAATCGAAAACCCAGAGTAAGCGGCGGCGACCAGTGCGGGCATCGCGAGGCTGTCGCTGATCTCCATCGCGAAAAGCGCGATCGCCGGACCAAACAAAAACCCGATCCCGAACGCCGCCCCTGCCAATCCGAGACCGCGCGCACGGTTGCTATCGTCCGTCAAATCCGTGATCGCCGCCTGTGCGGTGGCGTAATTTGCCCCAAACACGCCGTCGATCACGCGGGAAAGAATGACCATCTCCAGCGAAGTGGCGGCGGCAAGCATTAAAAAGCCGATCAGCGTCGAAAACTGGCTGATCAACAGCAGCGGCTTACGCCCAAACCGATCCGAAAGCGCACCCATCAGCGGCACGCCGATCAGTTGACTGAGGGGAAACGCCGCCGCCACCAAGCCAATTTGCAGTGGTGTCGCATTATAAGCGGCAGCATACAGATGCAGAATCGGAATGATCACCGTCAAACCGAGCACATCCACAAATGTGAGGACGAGAATCGGCAGCATTCGGTCAAACGGCAAAGGCTTGGAGTTAGAAGTCGTCATCGTTATTATGTCTTTTATAAATCACGGGTGATTATGGCACTCACCATGGGTTCTGCAAAATCGGGCAGAATGGCACATGTAAGTAGACGGCGGTCATGATACACCCGATAAACTGCAAACAGGAGATTGGAACTGAGGAAAAGCGATGACATTAAGACAGGCAATCTGGCTCGGTGGTGTAAGTGGACTGCGCAGCGCGGCAGGACTGGCGGCGCTGGTGAACCATGCCCAACGTGATCCGTTAAACGCGCAGCATTACCCGGAAATTCTTCGCACTCCAGCGGCGGCAACCGCGCTGAGATTGGCACAGGCAGGCGAAACGATTGGCGATAAACTGCCTTTCACACCGTCACGACTCGCCCCTATTCCGCTGATCGGGCGGATGGCACTGGGCGCGATTGTCGGCGCGCTGGCGCACCGTGATGATCGTTTGAGCGGTGGATTTTTCGGCGCAGGTGCGGCGGTAATCGGCGCGATTCTGGGATATGGCATTCGCAAACAGCTTGTCGAAGAAACAGGAATCCCCGACCCGTTGATCGCCATCATCGAGGATGCGATCACCATCGCCATAGCGGAGGCGGTCGCTAACGAATAACACAATGCCTTGTTAATGCTGGGGAAGGCGATCTAGTGGCATAATAGCAATGTCTCGCCAGACATGACTGCCACTGCGAACACGAGGACGGACATGCTCGACTCCCTTTTCGACCAGCTAAACAGCCCTGATCCCACCGCTCGGCGTCAAGCCATCATCGGATTGGGGCGCTCTAAAGACATCGCGGCACTTCCGCCGCTGGCGCGGGTCTTCAGCACCGATTCTGAGCCAGAACTGCGTGAACTTGCCCGGAAAGCCGCTCAATACATCCGACAGCAAAATAAATCTGCTGACAGTTTTGACTCCCCGGCGGGAACGCCTGCCCCAGAAACTCTGGGCGGGGATAGTTCCTCCGGGGCGGTTGCGCTCCGGGTTTATGAAACGCCTAAACCGGAAGAAAGCTCGAAAGCCAGCGCTGCGCCGATTCGTGGGCGCGAATATGTTGTGTCCCATTCCAATCGCCAGCGCGCAAAAGCGCTGGTTGAGTCGGCGTTGGGCGCAAATATGCGCGACAGCAATGCCCAAGCGATGAAAAACCTCGCGCAAGCGCTCGCGCTCGACCCGAACCTGATCAACGACGGGTATTTTGGCAATGTCGCGGGAAGCATCACCGGCGTGAGCGGCGACGAAGCCGTCCGCATGATTCTTGACAGCCAAAAGCGGACGGAGTTTGTCAAAAGCGAAGTCAGCAAGGTGAAAGAGGTTGTTCGCTCTAAGCAGCGGGAGCGGGCGCACAGCTCTCGATGGAGCGATGTCGGGTTTGAAGCTGTGATCTATATGGTGATCAACACGGTCTTTCCGATCCTGCTCATCATCGTGCTTTTCGAACTGCTCCGGCAGAATATTGTCCCCATGCTTGCCGAGATGAACCCCCGCGACCTCAGAGAGATATTCGGGACGGACTCCGGTTCACTCGCAGTCATCAACATGGAAAGTCTGCCGATCATTCCGCTGCTTCTCAGCGGTTTGATCTCGAACGCGATCGCGTTGATCACGTTCGTCTTTCAGATGCTCTTTATCCATGTGGCAGCCACCCTACTAGGCGGCAACGGGACATTTGTTCATCTGCTCAACACGATGCTGATGTTCTTCAATCGTTACGTGCCAATCGGCTATGTGGCATTAGCTATCGGATTTGCGATCACGGTTGTGACGCTTGATCCGATAACGCTTTCGCCCAGTCCGCTGGCAATATGCGGCGGTTTGATCCCGTTGATCTTCGGCTTCACATTTGTTTTCAAGATGGTTTCCAGAATCGGCAAGGCTTACGATTACGGCGTGGGGATGGGTTGTATCACGGTCCTGCTGGCGTCGATAATCATCATCATGATCAATGTACTGCTGGCAGGATTGTTTGGCAGTGCGGTATTCGAACTCATCAATAATGCGCTGTTGAGCGCGGCACAGCTATAAATAACTTCGATGAGGGGACGGTGTAAAATTGTCCCCTCAACCCCAGCTTCGGCAAGCGTTTGGATATTTCGATCATCAAAAGATCGTGAAGTACATTTGATCTAAACTTTTTACAGTCGTGAGCTCACCCTCTTTTTAGACCCCTTGTGTATTATGAACAAACACGGTATAAGAATCCTCATGTAGTTATTTCACAACCCGTCTGTTAAAAAAGATTACACCACAGTACTACTACGACTGGGCAGCCGGGAATCCGTATTTCCGCTGACGGAGTTCTTTATGACACAAGTTTCTGAAGAAGTG
>CALBRY010000041.1 GCA_937927665.1 uncultured Chloroflexota bacterium | reverse complement strand
AGGCATGTTTTGCTACTTCGTTTGATGTACTTCCGGCTTCACTAATTAAACGCTGTTTGAGATCGATTAGGGCATTCTTCTGAGATCGGGAGGCGTACAGTCTATCAATGAGCAAAACAGTAAAGGCAATACCAAACGTCTCAGGCACAAGATCGCGCACTAGCCCTTCAAAGTTAGAGCTTATAAGCTGTAATGCCGGAAACGCCACAACGCCAAAGATGAAGCCAATGGCTGAATATAACCATTGATTGTCTTTCCAAATTGCTTTGATTTCGTTCCAACATTCGTCCAATTCTGATACCTTTAGTTGAGCAATTTGATTGAAGTATGATCAATGATACAGAAAGAGCTTTACCCAAATTATAGGGTGGCGTTTTCAGTGAAACAGATTAACTTAGAAGAGATCATAAAAGACCTAATCTTTGGAAACGGATAGCCTTCAGTGAAGCAGTTCGACAGGATCCTTAAGTCTCCACTACGAGATGCCCTCGTCTTTGTTCTACTCACTTTGTTCGGTTTGTTTTTTCAACCAGTTCTTGAGTTAATTGCACCACCTCTGTTTTCGCCTCAAAACCTGCCCAGTATAGCTTTCATCATAGCTGCCATTTTTTCCGTGATTAGTGTGTCCCTATGGCGCGCTTCTCAGAAAAGCACACAGCTTATCGCAGAGCGGCTTGATTATATTGCAGGTGAACTCGGTCAGGACGCGAACTTAGTGCCGTATGATGCTGCTTATCGGCAACTTGCAGAGTGGGCAACCTCTGCGCAAGAAGACATACGGATCCTTACCTACTACCCCAGACCCCCGCAGGCAAGTGAAATATACGATTTCCATAGTCCACGAATGCGTAGTTCCGAACGTGCAAAATGGTTTGAAGCGGCAAATCGTGCAATACAGCGTACGGAAACAACAAAGTTGCGATTCATTCGCGTTATACAAGTCAGTAACGGGAAAATGGAGACAGATCCGACCGCGCAAGAGATCAAGACTGTGATCGCTTCCATTAGTTCAGATGCTTCAAATCGTGACCAGCTCGACCAGCTATTGCGCTTAAACGTGACCGCAGCCGACAGAGCATGTCTAAAATTTACACGAGTTTACATGACCAATTCCTTTGTCTTGATAGATGGCAAACATCTTTTCATGGACATTGATATATGGGATCCCAACGACAGCGAGTTCAAAACACCATTCGTACTTATGGCATCTGATACAACAGGAAAACGATTCGAAGAACTTCGGCGAAGGCACGAGAGGATAAATCTTCAAACGCCAATTTACTATTCAGCTCCGTAGCAATCCAAGTTTCCGCTCAGGATTTGCTTATCCCGAGCGGAACGCTTACAGTTCAATATCGGTCTGTAGACTCTCGGGCTGCTCCCGTGCTTCTCGCTCAGCATTCGGGTTATGCAGATGCCAATCGTCCTCCTCGCGCACGATGGAGCGATCACTGCTCATGTAGTCCACAATGCCGCGATAGTCCATGTCCTCCCACTCACCGGACAGCCCTTCGAGCTTCGCCACCTCCGGTGCGAGTTCTGGTCCGTCGAGTAAACCCGGCACGAGATACGAGCGAAACTCCGTCTCGAACTTGCGCGCATCGTCGTCGTTGGCGAAGTGCGCCATCTCCAGCGTGCGCGCCTCCGTCGGGTACACGCTGTCATCCATCCCGTTCGCCTCGATGTAGTCATCGAAGTCGGGCGGTAGCTGCGGGAACTCGGTCACAAACAGCGCCGTTCCAAGCGGCTCACCCTCTGGCGTCTCGACCGGGCGATAGTGCATCTGCCAGTAGTGCGGGTCAGACTCCGGTTCAACGCGATCCCGCTGCTGCGCAACCAGTTCGTCCCAACTGCCCGGTTCCGGCGAGTCTGCATCGGGCACGCGAACGCCGGGCATCTCTGCCATCTCATCGTTGGTGATGTCGTGGCTCGGTTCGCCGATCTGTGCCTCTTCCAAGCCGGTCAATTCCGCTTCGTGCGCCGTCGTGAAACGATCGGGCGGACCCTCGGTGAACAGCCGTCCATCGGCGCGATCCGCGTTCAGTTCCCCGTTTGCCACCGCGATCCCCTCCGCCCGCCGCATAG
>CALBRY010000040.1 GCA_937927665.1 uncultured Chloroflexota bacterium | reverse complement strand
CATCTCGAAAATTGGACTGTACCCGTTTGGCGGATTCACGGCAACTAGGGATCAAGCGTTCTCAAATTCTATTGAGTCACTAAGGCGATCTGCCACCCGATGCGGTATGCTTTCAGTCGGTCGCGCCGATGGTTGATGTGGCTTCTGTGCTGTAGACGCGCCAGTATGTCATTACTTTCCGGGAATCATGACCCCGGACTGCGGATTATCGAGAATCGCCCAATCCCGTTTTTGCCCCTCTGATCCGCCTTTTTTCCTGAGCGCTTCGCCATCTGCCCGCCTTTTTATCGTGCCTGTTGAATAAAAGGATTCGTGGAATGCGAATCGCGCTGATGCATTACGCCAGCCCGCCCGGAGTCGGCGGGGTCGAATCCACCATCGCGTTTCAAGCGCGGGGATTAACCGAACTTGGCTATCCGGTGCGGGTGATCAGCGGCGCGGGTGGGGAGTTTGACCCGCGCATTGAAACGGTGATCGATCCGCTGTTCGGGTCACGCGATGCGCGGATAATCGCCGCGAAAAGTGAGCTTGATCGCGGGATCGTCTCGCCTGCATTCGAAACACTTGTGAGCGACATCGAAGCGCGCTTGAATGCCGCGCTTGACGGGTGCGCCGTGTGCATCGTCCACAACGTTCACACGATGAACAAGAATCTCGCGCTCACGGCGGCGCTGGCACGCCTGAAACAGCCGCGCTTGATCGCATGGGTGCATGATCTGGCGTGGACGAATCCGCAGTATCAAGCGGAACTGCACGCGGGCTACCCGTGGGAACTGATGCGTCAAGCATGGGCGAATACGCGCTATGTGACGATCTCCACGCCGCGCCAAGCGGAAACAGCGGCGCTGCTCAATGTGCCTGCCGATCAGATTCCGTTTGTGCCGCCGGGGGTCGATGTTCCGGCATTCTTCCAATGGACAGATACCATGCGCGAAATCGAGGGGGCGCTGAAATTACTCGACGCGGATTTGATTCTGCTGCTGCCCGCTCGCTTGACGCGGCGTAAAAATATCGCGCTGGGGGTTCGCGTGATAGCTGAACTGCGCCGCGTAACCGGGCAAGACTGCCGCTTGATCGTGACAGGTCCGCCGGGACCGCACAACCCCGCCAACCCCGGTTATCTAGGGGAACTGCTGGAATTACGGCGCGAATTGGGGTTACAGAACGCGGTGCATTTCCTGTACGAACTGCGCGATCCGCCGCTTGTACCGGACGATACGACGATGGCGAACCTATATCAACTGGCGGACGGGCTGCTTTTTCCGAGCGTACAAGAGGGATTCGGGATACCCATTTTGGAGGCGGGAATCAGCGGGGTGCCGATATTTTGCTCCGATTTGCCTGTTTTTCGTGAAAGCGGACAGGCGGATCTCGTCGTTTTTAGTCCCGCACACGACCCCCCTAGTGCAATCTCTGCCCAGATCGAGCGCTATTTTCGGGATGATTCCCGATATCGTTTAAAACGCCGCATTCGTCATCACTACCGTTGGGATGTGATTATTCGCCGGCAACTTGTCCCACTATTGGAGGCACAGTGACCCCCTATAACGTTATGCTGGTCTTGAGCAGTAAAGTCAATTTGAACGAATGGATTTCGTTTGCGGAGCGTTTGCTGCCGCCGGATGGTGAACTGCATCTGCGCGGCATGGTGACGGTTGAAGCGGAAAAATCGCTCAGCGAGGGCGCGATCCCGGCGCGTGAATGGCGGGATGCGTTTCGGGCGATCGCGCTGGCGCACCCGGCGATCCACGACGACGTACAGGTTTATGTCGATTATCAGCCGTTTCAGCGGATCGTGACGGAACTGCAAGCCACTCCGTTTAATCTGGTGCTGATCGAATGGAATGCGCTCAATACAACGGTCGGCGGCGTGCCATTTGAAGATGTGCTGCTGCTCAATATGTGCGATGTCGTGCTGGTGATCGGGATGCAGTCGATCGATGCCGCGAATCAAGTGCTGCTTTCGCTGCGCGGTGGTCCGAATCTTTCGCTTGGTACGCGGGTGGCTGCCGCGCTTGCGGGTGAAAGTGAAGGGGGCAATACGACGCTGTTTCATGCGGTCGGTCGGGGGCGGATCGCGCCTGATCTGGAAGCGGTGATGCGCGCCAATCCGTTCATCAGCCGCACAGTCACCGCCGTATCCGATTTTGTGGCGGGAATTGTGCGCGAAGCCGCCGTCCATGATTTGATCGTGATGGGAACGGGTTTTCATCGCGCAGCAAGCAGCGGTTCGGTGCGCCCGACGATCTTCCATGAGATTTTTGAACTGACGCGCAAGCCAATCGTGCTGGTTCACGCGGCGCGGCAGGAATCGCTGGAATTTCATGCGCCGATGCTGGCGTTCAAACCGGATGAATCGCTTTCAAATCGTGTTGACCGCTGGTTTGCCGAAAATACGTTTCACAGCAGCGAATTTAACGATGTGCGCGCCCTAGTAGCGCTCAAAGAAAAACAGGGGGTGACGATCAGTGTGGCGCTGCCCGCCTTGAACGAAGAAGCCACCGTCGCCAATGTGATCGGCACGATCAAAAAGGCGCTGATGGATGATGTGCCGTTGATCGATGAAATTGTGCTGATCGACAGCAATTCGAGCGATCGCACGGTCGAAATCGCTCAGGGGTGCGGGATTCCGACATATGTGCATCAGCAAGTGCTGGTTGATGAAGTGGGGACTCATGCCGGAAAAGGCGAGGCGCTGTGGAAAAGCCTTTACGTCACCAAAGGCGACATCATCGCGTGGATCGATACGGACATCAATAACATTCACCCGCGCTTTATTTACGGGCTGTTGGGTCCGCTGCTGCGCTATCCACGCTTGCAGTATGTAAAAGGCTTTTACGCCCGCCCGATTGAGGTTGGCGGCAAATTGCAGGCATACGGCGGCGGTCGTGTTACCGAACTCGTCGCCCGCCCGTTCTTTAATCTGTTTTACCCGGAACTTTCCGGCATTGTGCAGCCGCTGGCGGGGGAATATGCCGGACGGCGGCAGGCGCTCGAACAAGTGCCGTTCTTCAGCGGGTACGGCGTCGAAACGGGGTTATTGATCGATTTGTTGGATCGCTTCGGGCTGGACAGCATCGCACAAAGCGATCTTGAGGTGCGCGTGCATCATAATCAGCCGCTCATCAGCTTGAGTAAGATGTCGTTTGCGATCTTGCAGGTGTTTCTGGCGCGGCTCGAAAGCCGCTATGGGGCGGGATTACTCAGCCATGCCAACCGGAGCATGAAATTGGTGATTCATGAGGAGGATCGGTTTGCGCTCGATATTGCTGAGGTCGGGGATTATGAGCGTTCACCGATGATCAATGTTCCGGCATACGCGCAGCGCCAGCGGGTGCCGTGAAGTAGGTAGTGAGGTAAGTTACCCTGAACCCCTCTCTGCGCCAGCGGCTGAGGGGAGAAAGAAACCCCTCCCCCGACCCCTCCCCGCTGGC
>CALBRY010000039.1 GCA_937927665.1 uncultured Chloroflexota bacterium | reverse complement strand
ATACGGACGATTATACGAAGTAAACTCGGAATGCGCCAAAACGCGAAATTGGGGCATGCGGGGGCATTTCTGAAGAATCAAAAAGGCGCAAAGACTCACATTGAGTCTTTGCGCCTTGCGTTTATTATAAAGCGGATTACTGTGCCTGTTCCGGTTGTTCCGGCGGCATCGGCACATCGAGCGCGATCGCCTGCTGAACGAGATCACGCAGGGCGGGTTCGGGCAGCGCGCCGGGCTGGTTGAAGATCATGGTGCGATTCTTGATGATCATCAACGTGGGGATGCTGCGAATCTGGAACGCCTGCGAAAGCCCGGGGTTTTCGTCGGTGTTGATCTTGGCGATCTTGATCTGTCCGGCAAACTCGGCGGCGAGTTTATCGAGTACCGGGGCGACCATCCGGCACGGTCCGCACCACGGCGCCCAGAAATCGACGATCACCAGCGTGTCGCTTTTCAAGACTTCTTCTTCAAACGTCGCGTCGGTGACGGTGACGGGCTTATCGTAGACGACAGCGGGCTTCTTCGGCGCATCGGCGGCGGGTTCGGTATCTTCGCTCACAGGCTGATTCTCCGTGACTTCTTTCTGGATCGTTTCCAGCGCCAGCGGCAGATCGCTGCCCCACGGGCGGCTGCGGCGGACAATTTCTTCTCCACAGTACCAGCCGACGAGGACGGGTTTTTCGCCCGCGTTCAGGCGTTCGGCGGCTTTCGGATTTTTGGTCGGATCAAGCTGCGCGAACATAATGCCCTTATTGGCGGCATCGTCGGCGGCTTTTTGATACGCGACCTTAAAATCGCCGCGCAGTCCTTCGCCGTTCGTGATCAGGATCATGATCGGCTTGGTTTCGTGCAGCACGGAGTCGAGAGTCGCGTCGGTCAGTTCGATTGGTGTTGTGGTCATGCTTCTTTTCTCGTCTTGTTCCCTAAAAGGTCAACTTAGTTTTTAGATGACCACAGCACGGGCGATCTTACCCGGCATACAGAGGAATACTTAACACGAACGCGATCAAGGCGGTCATGATCGCCGTGATGACGAGCGGGCGCATCTGGGTTTCGAGCGTGATCAATTGGCGGTCAATGTGATTGGCATCCGGCATTTCTTCGCGGTGACGATAAATCCACGCCAGCGGCATTCGCATGAGCGGCAGGGTGAGCAGTGACCAGATCAAAAAGCCAATCGCCATGACGAGAAACGTGGGCAGATGCTCGTCTTCAAGGAAAGGCAGCATGATAAAGGTGATCAGCGCTGTCCAGATGAACATGATCAGCGTTCGCACATAGCGCATCACCAGCCGCCGCAGATAAAGAATGTGACGCACAATCGAAAGCTCGGTGGTGGCGACTTCTTCTACCAAGCGCCGATCGAGCGTGCGCGCCAACCCAAACGCCGCGTTGAGATGTTCCACGCTGCGGCGGTCGGTGTTCGGGGGGATCGCTCCCATGCTGACGAGTTCATCGTAGCAGCGGCTTTTCGGCAAAATCTCCCCGTCCGTGTTGCGGATCGTTTCCTCAAAGTAGAGTTCGCGTTTTTCGCGGCTGAACGGGATGGCAAAGTTGATCGATGCCGGGTTGTATTGATACTCAAAGACCTGCTTCTTGACGGCGCTGCTCTCATCGGTCGAAAACGCGATGCCGGAAAGCGCAAACGACGGGGTGATCAAGTTGGGCGGGAACCCCGGCGTGTAAATCGTGTAATAGAAGTGGATCACGTCCTTGATCAGCAGATACATCGAATAGATGGGGATGCTGAACGATAGAAAGAACGGATACGCCAGAAATATGAACAGCAAAACGCGCAGCAAATCCTCGTTTGTGCCGAAATACGGCATCGGGTCTGCGGCGTGCGAGAGGAAAATCCGCAGAATGGCGACGATTTCCTCTTTGAAAAAGACCGGAAATAGAATCAACAAGCCCGCGCCGCTGATAAACGCGGTGGCGATACGGTGCAGCGTCGAAAGACGAACTTCGCTGCGCTGTAAAAAGGCGCGCATCGCGTTCCGCTCATCCGGTGTGAGCGGCGTTTCGGCATTCGGTGCGGCGTTCGGGGGAGAAGATGTAGGCGCGTCGGTGTTCGCCGCCATGAGGGAATCCTCATCTGTGATGAAATCCCCTTCAGTATAGGATCAGGCGGTGGGGTGTCAAGCCGCAGCCCGCAATGGAATGGTCTTACCCGCCGATCACCGGTGGACGCGGCACATAAATCGTTTCGCCTGCGACCAGATTATTGGGATTGCTTAAACAGTTCACGCGGGTGAGCTCCTCCTGCGTGCTGGCGGTCTGCTGTGCCAGCAGCGAAAGGGTATCGCTCTGTTCGATGACATACGGGTACCAGTCCGACGGGATGATGCACAGTTCCCCGTTTGCCCCTTCGACCACGATTGGCGTGACATCCGGCGCGAGTGTAGGCGGCGGCGTTGTCGGCGGGGCAAACGTCGGCGTCGGCGTGGCGCGGCTGAGATTACAGGCGCTCAAGCTGAGCGCGAGAACGATCAGGGTGAAAAACGCGACTCGTGTTTTCATACGTGTATTATATGAGAAAGAACGCGCATGGGGTGAGGGCAAATGGTGGATATATAAGGTAGGCAGTGCCCCAACCTGAGAATGTGTTACAGTCGCGTATGACTGGTTTTATGACACAGGAAAATTACTATGACCCCACTGAACTTGCCCGGTGACCTGCAATGGAAAAATGATCCGGTCGATTGGAGCATCGGAGAAGACGGCACTTTGAGCATTACGGCAGGGGCGAAAACCGACTGGTTTGTTGATCCATCGGGAAACGGTTGGGTATCGTCGAATGCGCCAGCGGCGCTTTTTGCCCCGCCTGTCGAAAATTATCTGGTCAGCGCCAAAGTCACCGTCAATTTTGCCTCGACTTTTGATGCCGGGGTAATCGCGCTGTACGAGCGTGAAAATGTGTGGACTAAATTGTGCTTTGAATATTCGCCGCAGGGCAAGCCGATGATCGTCTCGGTGGTCACGCGTGGTTTTTCGGACGACTGTAATTCGACGGTGATCGACGGGAACACGATTTATTTGCGTGTCGCCCGAATTGCGGATGCTTTCGCGCTCCATTATTCGCAAGACGGCAAGTATTGGAACCTTGTGCGTTACTTTACGATGGGCAAGGTTGAGAATCTGCGGGTGGGTTTTCTGGCGCAATCCCCCATCGGGCAGGGTTGTCATGTCGTTTTTTCAGAAATCGCCTACCGTGAGGGTGTCCTGAAGGACTTGCGCAGCGGCGAATAAGAAACTTGATGCTTATCGCCCTTCTTCCGGCGGTTCGGTGTGGATCGTGACGCGGGTGAGGCGCGGATAATTCGATTTGAGCAGCGTTTCGGCATCCTCCGCGAGCTTGTGGGCTTCTTCAACCGTCAGCAGCGGATCTAGCGCGACATGCAGCGCAAGCGTATAGCCCATCTCCGGTGTGCCTTCGGCGCGCACATGATGCCAGCCGCCGTTGGGATACATTCGCTTGAGAAGATTTAGCGCCCGCGTCGATAGATCATTTGCGCTCTGAGTCGACTCGACACGCACCGGAGCGGCACGCGGCTCGATATGTGTGATGACTTCCGCAAGTTCGGGCAGCGCCACATGAACATCGTGTTCGAGCCGTGTCACCTGAGCGTGTGCCTCGCCCAATGTTTGATCGGGCGGTACTTCAACATGCATTTCGAGCAGTTTTCCCTGCGGTGTATCGGTCACGCGGACTTCGTGCGCCAATAAACCGAGCGCATCAGCGCGGGCGCGGGCGGCAAGCGCATAATCGGCGCGGGCGCGATCCTGCGGCGCAAAATGGACTTCGACTTCGGCTACGCCTTGCAAATTGACGCGCATGATCTCGCGGATGGCATCGGTGATGGCGGCGGTTTGTTCGGCGGTCATGGCAGGATGCACCTGCACATCAATATCAATTTGTGCCGCGTCGAGTGTGCCGCGACTGCGGGCGCGGATCACTTGGTCGATCCCCGGCGCACGCGAGGCAAGCTCCGCCAGCATCGCCGAATTATGAGGCGCGGCATCGACCAGCACGCCGCCAGTCTGGGTTAAAACCTGCCATGCCGCCCGCCCGATCAAGATCACAATGATCAACGCGGCGGCGGGGTCTGCCCATGTCCATCCGAGCGAAACCAGCACCATGCTGATCAGCACAGAGATCGTAACAAAAACATCGGCGCTGGTATTCGCCGCGTCCGCGATGAGCAGTTCAGAGCGGAAGCGCTCCCCTTCGCGGCGCTCGTAGCGGCTGACGAACAGATTAACCCCCAGCGTAAAAAGCAGCACCCCAAACGTGAGCGGCGTAATCTCCGGTGTTTGCGGATTCTGAATGCGTTCGATCGCGCCGGATACGATTTCAAATGCGGTGACGAGCAGCAGCACGCCCACGGCAAGCGCGGCGAGTGTTTCAAAACGGCGGTGTCCATACGGATGATCATCATCGGCGGGTTTGCCCGCGATGCGATTGGCAAACAAACCGAGCAGGTTTGATGAGCCGTCCATCAGCGAGTGAAAGCCGTCGGCAGTGATCGAGAGCGCTCCGGTGAGCGACCCGATGATGATTTTGCCGCCGGAGACAAGCAGGTTCAGGATCAGGGTGATCCATAGGACGCGCCGCACCCCGGCACGGGTCGAATCAGCAGTCATCACGTTTCTTTCCGTCTGTTTGCACACGCATCATAGGGGGAAACGCGCGGTTTTGACAATCCGATTCACGAATCTTCAGGCGGGCGCGGTGCGTTTATTCGAGCGGTCAAAACTTAACCGGGCTGAAAGGTCAGAAGCAAAGCCCCGGACGCGAAGGGGCGTGAGGTCAACGCCTTTAGCTTGATGTTGTGCGTCACGCCTTCAAACTGCGACCGCCCTTTACCCAAAATGACAGGCGCGATCATCAGCCGGTATTCATCGACCAAGCCGTGATTGGTCAGCGCTGACACCAGTTCACCGCTGCCAAAAACGATCAGGTCGCGCCCCGGCTGCTGCTTAAGCGCGTTGATCGCCTCCGGTAAACTGCCCCGCAGCACGCGCGAATTCTGCCAATTTTCTACATCGATCCGCGTGGTCGAAACGACGATCTTCGGTAGGCTGTTCATGCGCTCCGCAACTTCCGGGTCATCCTTGATCGCGTCGGCGGTAGTCCAGTACTCTGCCATGAGGTCAAAGGTTTTGCGACCGAACACAAGCGCATCAACCGTGTGAAGTTGATCCACTGCGAACCGATTAAATTCGGCATCGACAACATGCCAACCAATCCCGCCATCGACATCCGCGAAAAATCCGTCCAGTGAAACCATATTAAAGACGATGAGCTTGCGCATTGTTCCCCCCTTTGAGGCTTAGCGCACGCCGCTTGATGCGTCGTACAAGCACTCTTTCATGTCGTCACGTTCCGTATTTGATCCAATATGTAAAACAAACTTGACATGGTGAACGCTTCGTGATACCTTATGTATAGTAAATTTGACATCGAGTAATCTTCACCAGACACGAGGTTCTATGTCATACCAAGAAAGGCGCGCACTCGTCAACGTTCTCAGCACCGTGCTGATCACCGCAGGCTATACCGCTTATATGATGCAGCGCTATCCACAGACCGATCCGTATTCAATTGAGGTCTTTCGCTTCTGGGGCGGCTACTTCCTGATCCTGATTCCGGTGACGATCATCGCCAGAATCATCATCACCATCATTTTTAGCATCCTGAACACAATCGCGACCCGCGAAGGTGAACCCGAAATCACCGATGAGCGCGACCGGTTGATTGAACTTAAATCGCTCCGCGCTTCGCTGTATGTTGTTTCCATCGGGCTTGTCGCTGCGATCGGATCGCTTGCCTTCGATGCGCCTCCGGCGGTGATGTTCGCTCTCTTGGTCGCAGCGGGAATCGCGGGAGATATTGTTTCAGAGGTGCTGCAGTTCTTCTTTTACCGCCGGGGCTTCTAACCATGCCGAAGATCATCATCAGGAACAATCTGCGGCGGCTGCGCTTTGATCGCGGCGAGATGACTCAGCAGCAGTTAGCCGATCAAGCAGGGGTGACGCGGCAAACGATCGTCGCCATCGAAAAGGGCAATTATTCGCCATCGCTGGAACTCGCGTTTCGGATCGCGCTCGTCTTTGAAGTTTCGCTGCAAGACGTGTTTTATATCGAACTCGCTGACTAAGGAACAAGGCTCATGAAAGCAGTAATGTATACCGAATACGGTTCACCGGAAGTCCTGCATGTGAAGGACATCGCCCAACCCGTCCCGAAGGACGATCAGATTCTCGTCAAAATTCACGCCGTCCATATCAATTTTGGCGATCTGCTGGCGCGCAACTTCAAAGCCGTGACGCCGCGTAAGTTCTCGATGCCCGCGATCCTTTGGCTGCCCGCCCGCCTCGCCTTCGGTATGAACCGTCCGCGCAAGGGTATTCTCGGCAGCGAATACGCCGGGGAAGTCGTCAGCGTCGGTAAAAGTGTGACGCGCTTCACCGTAGGTGATTCGGTATTTGGCTATCGCGGTCCGAATATGGGCGCAAATGTCGAGTATCTGTGCGTCACCGAAACAGAAGTAGTCGCGCACAAGCCGCAAAACACAACCTATGAAGAAGCCGCCGCACTCCCTTACGGCGCGATCACGGCGATGGGACTGCTCAAAAAGGCGAATATTCAACCGGGGCAGCGCGTGTTGATCAACGGCGCATCGGGTGGGATCGGCTCGGCGGCGCTTCAGCTTGCCAAACATTATGGCGCGCACGTCACCGCCGTGTGCGGCACACCGCGCATCGGTTTCGTCAAAGCGTTAGGCGCGGACAAGGTGATCGACTACAGCAAGCAGGATTTCACCCGGAACGGCGAAACTTACGATCTGATCGTCGATGTGTTGGGCAAAAGCTCGTTTGGGCGCTGCAAGCGATCCCTCAACCCGAACGGGCGGTATTTGATGGCGAGTTTCAAGATGAAGCACGTGCTTCAAATGCTGTGGACGTCACGCTTTGGCAGCAAGAAAGTGATCTGCGTCATGGTGGCAGAATCGCAAGCAGTGCTCCTCGAAGTCAAAGCGCTGGCGGAGGCGGGCACGCTCAAGAGCATTATCGACCGCCGCTACCCACTCGAACAAGCCGCCGCCGCGCACCGTTATGTCGAAGCGGGCGGGAAAACCGGAAGCGTCGTCCTGACGATGGCGTAAAACACTCCCCCACTGAACAACCAAGAGAAGAAGAACGAGAAAAACATAACGCAAAGGCGCAGTGACGCGAAACCGCAAAGAGACTTGACTTGCGGAGGCATCTTTGCGCCCTTGCGGCTTTGCGTTGAATCTATTCTGTTCATGTGGCGTTTTGATCCGTTCGCCCGCAAGCGAACCTAATCCATACATCACCTGTCAATACAAAATAGAGTATACTTCCCTCGGCAGTTTTGAAGGATGATGTATGGATTCCCTGCAATTTATCCCGATCCTCGTGGTCGGGTTTATCACATCGCTCAGCTTGACACCGCTCTCACGCGTGATCGCTTTCAAGCTCGGCGTCGTGGATAAGCCAAACCCCCAACGCAAAATTCATGTGGAAGCAAAACCGCTGATGGGCGGGTTGGCGATCTACGGCGCATTTACGCTGTCGCTGCTGTTATTCAGCCCGCCGCAGCACATTGTCGAATTGGGCGCGGTCTTGAGCGGCGCGGGCATGCTGGCGGTGGTCGGGTTGGCGGATGACCGCTATAACCTCGGCATCGTCGTCCGCTTGATCGCGCAGAGTGCCGCCGCTGTCGTCTTGATTATCGCCGGAATTCAAATTCACCTGTTCAACATTCCGGCGCTCGATATGCTCTTTACGGTGTTCTGGGTCGTCGGCTTGACAAATGCCCTCAATTTCATGGATAACATGGATGGGTTGGCGGCAGGGCTGGCGGCAATCGCGGCGAGTTGGTTCACCCTGCTGGCGTTCAACGAAGGACTAACGCTTGTTTCATCGCTGGCGGCAGCGCTGGCGGGCAGTGCGATCGGCTTCTTGATTTACAACTTCAACCCGGCGAGTCTGTTTATGGGCGATATGGGCGCGCTCGTCTTAGGGTTTGTGCTGGCGGTATTGGGGATTAAGCTCGAATTCGGCACGCAGCCGCTCAATGTGACATGGATGGTTCCGATCCTTGTGTTAGCAGTTCCGCTGACCGATACGGCGCTCGTCGTGTTTACGCGCCTGCTGGAGAAACGATCTCCGTTTCAAGGGGGTAAGGATCACTCGTCGCACCGCTTGATGAGCATGGGATTCAACCAGCGCGCGACCCTGTTGATCCTGTATGCGCTGGCGATCGTGTTCGGCGCAATGGCTTTCCTCGTTAGCACGCTTGATGTGCAAACCGCCTCCGTGATCGGCGTGATCGGCTTGGTTGGCATGGCGGGCTTTTTCGGTTTGATGATTTGGGTGCGCGGGAAACATCAGAAGCGTTAGCGCGCCGCACTCTCTGAAATTCCTATCAACAGAGCGGTTCAGGAGACTATGACGAAGCAAACCTACATCGTAACCGGCGGCGCAGGATTCATCGGATCGCATTTAGTCGAGCGGCTGGTCAAAGATGGTCATCATGTGCGCGTGATTGACAATTTATCGACGGGCAAGCACAGCAATCTGGCGCATCTGCCGCCGGGGAGCTTTGAGTTCTTTGAAGCGAGCATCACCGATATTGCGGCGCTGCGCGAAATTTTCAAAGGTGCGGATTATGTGCTGCATCAGGCGGCGCTCCCGTCCGTGCCGCGCAGCATTGACGATCCGCTGACCACGCATGAGATGAACGTAACCGGAACGCTCAATGTGTTGGTGGCGGCGAAAGAAAATCACGTCAAACGTGTCGCTTATGCCGCGTCATCGTCGGCTTATGGGGATGTTGAAGGCGAGTTCAAAGATGAATCGCTGCCGCCGCGTCCGCTTTCGCCCTACGGAGTGAGCAAACTGGCAGGCGAGTATTATTGTCAGGTGTTCACAACGGTGTACGGCTTGGAGACGGTCGCGCTGCGCTACTTTAACGTCTTCGGGGCGCGGCAGGATGAAACCAGCCAATACGCGGCAGTGATCCCGAAATTCGCGGCGGCGATGCTGAACGGTCAGCCGCCGACGATCTACGGCGACGGCACGCAGTCGCGCGATTTCACCTACATTGATAACGTCGTGTACGGGAATCTGCTGGCGCTGACCGCACCGCAAGCCGCCGGACACGTGATGAACTTGGCGACGGGCGGCAGAGTCAGCTTGCTCGAACTGGTGGAAAAGATGAACGTGCTGCTTGGCACGGGTTTTGATGCGGTGCATCTCCCCGCCCGCACAGGCGACATTATGCACAGCCGCGCCGCGATTGATAAAGCGATCGATCTGCTCGATTTCCGCCCGATTGTCGATTTTGACACCGGGCTGGCGCGCACGTTGGAATGGTTTAAGGCGTATCTGGCGGAGCGGGATCGTTCCGGCGGAAAGGTGTAAGAGCGGCGCCGCTTATGCGTGTACAGCATGTGATCAAAGTAACGGGCGTAGCGGGCGCGGAGCGTCATCTGCTGACGCTGATCCCCGGTCTGCGGGCGCGCGGGGTTGATGCACGTCTTTTGGCGCTGGTTGAGCCGGAAAATAGATCTATCAATGGCAGGATGAAAACAACAAGACGGTGATTTCCGACCGACCGC
>CALBRY010000038.1 GCA_937927665.1 uncultured Chloroflexota bacterium | reverse complement strand
AGGCAGCATCCCCGGCAAGGTGATAATCAATAATCGACTGAAGCGCGATCGGGGACGGACTGCCGCGAAGTGACTGCTGCAAACTCGATCCCCAACCGACCGCGCGCAGCGGCGAAACATTGCCATTATTCAGCGCCGCCAGATGCCGACCGATCCATCCGTCCGGTTGGTTGTAGCTCCCCGGCGTGCCGCGCTCCATATAATCCATCGCCTCAAAATGAGAGCGGGTTTCATGCGGCGACCCGGTATTGTGGACTGCCATCATCTCGCCGTTCTGGAAGATCGGCAGCAGTGGCGCGAGTGCCGGATGCAGCCCGAAGAAGCCGTCAAGGTCGATCACGCGCAGTTCCGCCGAAGAATCATCAGGACGCGGGATCGCCAACTGTGGGCGCGCTTGATAATACCCGTCCTCTCCATGCGGCACGATCACGTTGAGCGTATCCGCGCCGCCGCGCAGAAAGATCGACACCAGCACATCACCGCGCGCCGCTTGCTGCGGCGGAGCGAATGCCAACCGCGGCATCCACGCCGGGAGCGCGGCTTGTGCCGCGAGTGCGCCCGTGATTGCTGCGCCGCGTGAGATAAATTGGCGGCGGCTGATCGTCTTTTTCGTAGCAATCATGATTCACTCCCTATTTATACTGGAAGGCTGGCGAGGCGAGCAGAAGCGCGAGTCCGCCGAGAATCTGTTCGGTGGGATCAGTGCTGCTTGCGGCGGCGAAATCAAGCATAATCGTGCGTTCATCGGCTGAAAGCGGACGACCGATCGTATAACCCGCCATAAAATCGAGGACAGGTTCTGTCTCGAACGCGATACCGTTTACGGCGAGCATCTCCAACAGCCCATCCGTATTCGATTCCGCGCCGCGCACACCGCCGTACATCGCGCCGAGTGCGAGATTCCACCGTGTTAGCAAACCATCTTTCCATGCTTCCATCACATCCGGGAAGCCGTCCGGCGTCGTCCATGTGAACGGAATATTGCCCAACGAGTCGAGCGGGGCGCGCAGCGTCCGCAGCAGTTGATTCAGATCGGAAACGTGATAATCCATCGCCCGCAGTAAGCTGACCGTATGTTCAAACGGTTGTTTGAACTTGGGCGGCGCTTGCCAGAACTCATCCGAGTGGAAGATCACCCGCAAAACGGCGCGAATATCCCCGCCCGATGCGGTGAACGCCGCCGCCGCTGCATCAACAATCGTTGCTGACGGCTGATCCGCCACAAATCGGCGCGCCAGTTTGGTGGCGATCAACCGCGCAGTCGAAGGATGATTGGCGAGAATATCCAACACCGTTTCGCCATCTTGTTCGCCGCCGTCCGCCGGAATTGCTGTGCCGAGCACGATTTTGGCGTCGTTGTCATGGAACAGCCGCCGGAATTGGAACATCACCCGTCCGTCCTCATTTTCGCGCCGTCCCGTCATCGACCAGCCTGTGAATGCCCGTGCGACTTCCTTAACATCATCTTCGCTGTAGCCGCCGTTCACGCCGAGCGTATGCAGTTCCATCAATTCGCGGGCATAATTCTCGTTGGGGGCGCTTGCTTCGTTTTGCACATTATCAAGATAAAACAGCATCGCGGGGCTGTGAGCCGATGCGCCGAGCAGTTCCCGGAAGCGACCCATCGCTTTGGGGCGGATCACATCCCGGTCATCATCGACTTTTAAGAACAGCACGATTCCCTTACCGATGAACATGCTGAAATGATCGCTCCAAAAGCCGACCATACGCTCATAAAGCTGGCGCTGGGAACTAATCGCGCGGACAGTAGTCGCACCGATCAACGGCGCGATCACCTGTTCTTGGCGCGCTTCGAGTTCGCGCAGCAGCACGCCGCCGTTTTCATTGAGGATTTCCCGTGTTTCTTCAAGCACCGGATCAAGCGCGGAGTCGTCAAGACGTTCAGGGGCTAACTGTTCTTCGATAAACGCCTCGATCCCGATCTGCCGCACATGCGCGACCAGTGCAGGCGTTACACCGAAGGTCATACGGCGGATCAGGTGGATCACCGGATCACGTGTATCGATCCCGCCTTGACCAAGCGGGCTGAACGCGCCGCGCGGCGCATTCGCCAGCGCTTGCGCGATCGTGGAGGTGTTCAGCGCAACTGTCCCGGCAAACAGGCTGCCTAAGAATTGGCGACGGTTCATGATTTCCCTCTCTCCAGTTTGTGCTGGCGATCCGTCGTATTCGAAAGTCTCCTGTTATGCTCGTTCAGACATGTTGCAGAAGTGTGTTCCTCTTGTAAGATTTTATCTGTCGTGTAAGCGAAGTACGTGTTAGTCTGCCGCGCTCCGGCTAAGCGATGCCGATTTTGTGCGATTCCGGTTTGCCAGCACAATAAAGAACACCGAACCCGCAATCATCGCCGCTGTCACCGCAAACGCATTTTGAATCCCCACTTGATCCGCAAACGCGCCCATCACTTGCGGCGCAAGCAGCATCGCCGCTCCCGCTCCAAGCGCGACCCGTGCGCTTGCCTTGTTCGCCTGTTCGGGATCAACTCCCGTCGCCAGCGAAATACTCAGCGGGAACAAATTTGCCACGCCCAACCCGGTCACGAACAACCCGACGATATTGACGATCGCCACTTCGCCGAGCCAGAAGAATGGAAACCCGATAATGACCAGCGCTGCGGCGAAGAAAAGCAGTCGCGTCGGGGGCATCGTCCGCGTGAACCGGCTGCCGACGAATCGCCCGATCACCATGCCGAAGAAATAAGCAGTCATCAAGCCGGAAGCCGTCGCCCGTTCCAGCCCCACAATGTTATTCAGAAAATCCGCGCCCCAGAATCCCAATGACCATTCGACCGATACAACAAAGATGATCAGCACGAAAATCACCCAGAAGCGCATCGGCAGCGGCTTGGAGAGAGGAGCCGTGTGTGCTGCCGGAGAAACCGCCGCCCTCGGCGCATCCGAAATAGGTTCGTTGCGATAAACCACAAACATCACCACATACGCGATTGCGCCGATGACCAATGCCGCCCGCCACCCGATCCCGCTCGATGCCCCCGCGCTGATCAAGAGCGGCGCGCACGTCGTAAAGATCACCGCAAACGCATTCGATTCGGTGAGCGGAATTGCGCGGTTTTCGCCGTGATGATCCGACAGAACCGCCTGTATCATCACCAGCAAATACGAGCCGAGCCATCCCATAATAAATGCCGCCGCGATCGTAATAACTGGCGATTGCCCCGCGATCAGCAGTATCGCACCCGCCGAAAGGCTGAAACCGCCGCCCCACAAAAGCCGCTTACGCCCAACCAGCGCCGCCACCCGTTCACCGGTTAACCCGGCGGTGATCATGCCGATGGCGAATGCGCTCAGGTGCATCGCCGCGATTGTGTAATTCAGGTTCAGTTCTGCGCGCAAAAATGGCATCAAAGGACCGAGAATCGCCTGAAGATAAGCATACAAACCGAGCATCCAATAGCTTAACCAAGTCAGGCGATCGCGGGTGAAAACGGGTGTGGTGACGTTCATATTCAGCTTTCAGGTCTTTCGGCTATACATTCCCCCTGATCATACGGCGTACCACGCAGAGTCCACCAATGCGCGCGGCTGACCGCGCGCCAAATGGACTTATACCCGCCCGTGATTTTTCGCTTAATCAGGCAAATCCCACTGGGCGACGCCCTCGGCATTGACCCCTTGAGTTAGCAAGCCCCGCGCCGTCAGCAGTCGCAGATTAGCCATCAGCGGATTAGCCAGCGCGCCATCATTGATCGGATCCCAATTGCCAAGCTGCCGCGCCAAATCTTGGATCGCCTGTGGCAGCGTAAACGCGCCGTGCTTCGCGTAGTTCAGCAGCGTTTTTTCCACAAAATAGAAATAGCTGCGGCTTTCGTAGAGAAATTCGCGCACATCCGGTCCCGTTTGCAGCGCCCAATGCGACGGGGAATACTGCGCGATATCCATGCCTAACAGCCGCTCAATCGTCGCCAGATAAGTTTCAGCGTATCCATATGTTGGCGGCAGTGCAGGCTGCCAGTTGACATCAAGGATCGATGTCCAAAGTGCCGCCTCGTTCGCCGCGAGCGTGCGCGATCGTGGATCGTAGATTGACAGGTGCCCCCACGAATGACCCGGTGTGTGAATGACCTCGACCGCCCATTCGCTGCTTAAATAAAACCGTTCACCGCCTTCGAGCGTCATTTCGATAGGCGCGCTGAGCGTCTGCTTGCGGATTCCCGCTTTATCTGCTTCCGTCATCGGCGCAATCCCGTATCCCCGGCTGAACTGATCATAACGTCCGTTGATCAGCGCATCAGTCGATTCGATCCACGGTTTGTCCATCGTGTGACACATCAGAACCGCTTGCGGAGCGGCGGCTTTCATCGGTGCGTTCCCACCCTGATGATCCATATCACTGTGCGAGATCACAATATAGGTCAGCCGCGCTGGATCAAACCCGATGCTCCGCATATAAGGCAGAATTTCCTGCTCCGGGTTATGCGCGCAGCACGTATCAAACAGCAGTGCGTGACGACTCCCGATAAACAGATGAATATAGCTGACGCGGTTCGGCTCGAATAAGCACTTGATACGGTGGACACCCGGTGCAATTTCCACGACCCACTCCTATCGATTCTGCTGGATCAACCCAACGGGCGCTGATAGATCAGCCAGTACAGGAAGAAATACACGCCGCCCATCAAGCCGCAAATAAGCGAGGGCAAACCGGAGCGAACATCTTTCTTCAGGCGTGCTTTACGCGTAACACCGACGACGATAAACGGAAACGTAAACATCAGCGCGTTGATCGCCAACATGCCGAATTCACCGCGAGACAGGATCGGGTCAGCACCGCGTACGAAATACGATGCCAAACTCAGCTTCGCCACGATCGCGCACAACATCACCGTTGCGATCAACAGGGTAGCGACGAGGTTTTTATCGGGCAGCAGCAGCATTGTAATCAGCGCAAGGAAAAAAATAATGTACAGCAGCAGGCTGAAGATGAGGTCTTGACCGCTTCCCAACCCTAAAAGTAGTCCCACTTGACTGAGTTCAATGTTCATGAAGTCCCTCCATTGATGATGATCTGCGAATTGGATGATAACATTGGTTGTATTCCCACGTCTACGAGATTATTTGATAGATGCAATCTCTGGTACAATGGGGCAACAGTTCTCTAAATAATGTTGATCACCAGCCATCAGAAAAAAGCCCGTGGCGAAACCCAAAACCACTCCACCCCCAAAGTTTGAACTCTACATGGATACGGACGAACCGCCCGCTCCCGTGAGCGACGACCGCACCCATGCGCGGCATATCGCCCTTCAAGCGCTGTACGAAATTGACAGCACCAGTCACCCGATGATGGAAGTGATTGATATGCACCAGCGGCGGCAAGACCCGAACCGCCGCGTATCACGTTACTTCCGCCAGTTAGTGATCGGCGTTTGGACACACCGCGACCGAACCGATACCGCCATCGCGCGCTATGCGCCTGATTACCCGCTCGATCAAATCGCGATCATCGACCGGAACATTCTGCGAATGAGTATCTACGAATTCGCGGTATCCGGCATGACTCCGGTCGGCGCGGCAATCGACGAAGCCGTCGAACTCGCCAAGCAGTACGGGAGCGATGCCTCGCCCGGATTTGTCAACGGCGTTTTAGGATCGCTTGCGGACGATGCCGATACGCTTCGTAGTTTGCGTCAACCTGAAGAACCCGCTGATTCCACGGCTGACTCCGCCGATGAGGAGGGGTAAATGAGTGCAAAAACCCGTCCCACACCGCCGCCCGCCCCCGTCGTAGAGCCGCCGGAGGATGAAGACGGCGGTCGGATGACGTTCCTGAGTCATCTCGATGAACTGCGCCGCCGTCTCGTGCGCGCCGCCTTCGCGCTGGCAATCGGAACACTCGTCGGCTTTACGCTGGCGCGTCCGCTCCTGATCTACTTGCAGGGACCCTACGGCGAACGCTTTCAGGTGCTTGATCCAACCGGATCAGTCGTGAGCTTCTTCCGCGTTTCGCTCCTGATTGGCGGCATCGTTTCGATTCCGGTTATAACCTATCAACTGCTCATGTTTATCTATCCGGCGCTCACCCGCAAAGAAAAACAGCGCGTACTTTCCGCCATTCCGGCGATCACGCTCCTGTTTTTGATCGGCGCGGCGTTCGCGTGGTTTATCCTCGTACCGCCCGCGCTCGGATTTTTGCAGGATTTTCAAGGCGATATCTTCTTCGTCCAGTGGGAAGCGGACAGCTATCTTGGCTTCGTCACCGCGCTGATCTTCTGGATGGGAGTTGCCTTCGAAACGCCGCTGATCTTCTTTGTCCTTTCCTTACTCGGTTTGGTGACACCGCGCCTTCTGGTTAAAAATTGGCGTGTCGCGGTTGTTGGATCAGGCATTGCCGCTGCGATGATCACCCCGACGGTTGATCCGGTGAATATGTTCCTCGTGATGGGACCTCTGCTCACGCTTTACGCGATCAGCGTTGTTTTAACCGGGGTTGGGCGGCGGTTTGCGCGCCTCGAAGAACCTGAAATCCCTGCATAACTGCGTAGCAGAAGGACGAACGCACGATGACAACGCCGACTCCACAAACGATCCGCATTTACGGTATCCCGATGGACTTGGGTCAAAACCGGCGCGGCGTTGACATGGGTCCTAGCGCGATCCGCTATGCGGAACTGCAAAAGCGCCTCGAATCCCTCGCCTGTGCGGTTGAGGATTGGGGCAATATCAGCGCTCCCGTTATGGAAGAAGTTGAAGACGAAAACGCGCTCGAAGGTGTCGCACACAATCTCGCCACCGTCGGGCAGGTGTGCCGCGCCATCTATGAGGCAGGTCTTGAGGCGAACACCTCGGATGTTATCCCGATTTTTCTCGGCGGCGATCACAGCATCTCGATCGGGTCGATCGCATCCCGCTTAGACGCACAGCCTAATCTTGGTGTCATCTGGGTAGACGCGCACGGTGATTTTAATACACCGCTGACCACGCCAAGCGGAAATATTCACGGGATGGTTGTCGCCGCGTTGATGGGACGCTGTCCGCCGGAAATCACCGTCGGAAACACCCGCCTGAAACCGCAAAATGTCGCCATGATCGGCATTCGTGATCTCGATGTGCAGGAGCGAATCAACCTCGGCACGAGCGGAATCCATGTCGCAACCATGCGCGCCATTGATGAACACGGTATCTACAACGTGGTGCGTACTGCCCTTGAACAGTTGCACGGCGTCGATGTGATTCATGTCAGCCTCGATATGGACTCGCTCGATCCGCAGTTTGCCCCCGGTGTCGGAACAGCGGTTCCGGGCGGTTTAAGCTATCGTGAGGCGCATCTTGTTATGGAAATGCTTGCCGACGATGGGCGCGTTCGCTCAATGGATATTGTCGAAGTCAATCCCATTCTTGATCGCCAGAACCAGACCGCCGATCTCGCGGTTGAACTGGCATCATCGCTGTTTGGTAAGCGCATCCTCTAATCGCCAGCTTGTGATCAATCATGTTTCGAAGAAAAACGCCGCGCGTCTTGGTGATCGGGCTGGATTGTGCCAGCCCGCATTTGATCTTTGAACAATTCAAGCTTCCAAACCTGCACGGACTGATGTCTCGCGGTGCGTGGGGGATTTTGCGCTCCTCGATTCCCTGCATCACCGTTCCGGCGTGGGCGTCAATGTTGAGCAGTCGCGATCCGGGCGTACTCGGCGTGTATGGCTTTCGCAATCGTGCCGATCACAGCTATGGCGCGATGGTCAGCGCCGATTCAAAAGCCGTCAAAGTCAAGCGCATATGGGATATTTTGACCGAATCGGGCAAATCATCGCTCGTGATGGGCGTGCCGCAGACGTATCCGGTGCAGCCGCTCAACGGTCATTTGATCAGCGATTTTCTCACACCGGGACGCGAAAGCGCCTTTACTTATCCCGCCATCCTCAAGACAGAGGTGCTGCGCCTCGCGCCTGATTACCCGTTTGATGTCCGCGAATTTCGTACCACCGAACGCGCCGAACTCCTCAAGCGCTTGATCGACCAGACCGAAACCCAATACCGCCTGTTTGAGCATCTGCTCACATCAAAATCATGGGATTTTGCGATTCACGTCAATATCGCGCTCGATCGTATTCATCACGCTTTCTGGCGTTATCACGATCCCGCGCACCGTCTCCACGAATCCGAAAGCCCATTTCGCCACGCCATCCGCGATTATTACCAGCAGGTGGATCAATGGGTTGGGCGCTTGCTCCATACCATCGACGATGAAACAGCCGTGTTAGTCGTCAGCGATCACGGAGTCAAGCGCATGGATGGCGGGATATGCATCAATGAATGGTTGTACCGTAACAATTGGCTTGCGCTCAAATCAGACCCGCCGCCGGACACGATCACCCCATTTTCTGAATCGCTTGTCGATTGGTCGCGTACCCGTGCTTGGGGGAGCGGCGGCTATTATGCGCGGCTTTTCCTCAATGTGCGCGGACGTGAACCCGAAGGCGTGATCGCGCCGGAGGATGTGCCGCGTGTGCGTGCTGAACTAGCCGAAGCACTTCGCGGCATCCCCGATCACGAGGGAAACCCGCTCAACACAACCGTGTATGCCCCGGACGAGATTTACCAGCAGGTCACCGGAATTGCGCCCGATCTCATCGTGTATTTTGGCGATCTCCACTGGCGGGCGATCGGCTCATTGGGGTATGGACGACACTGGACATTCGAGAATGATACCGGCGCGGATGACGCCAATCATGCCGAAGAAGGCTTATACATTTGGGTTGATCCCCGCAAACGCGGCGCGGGCAAATCCGCCGATCGCCAATTGATGGACATCGCGCCGACGCTTCTGCAAGCGCTCAAGCTCAAAATTCCGGCGGATATGCAGGGATCACCGCTCTCCTAGCTTGCCGGATTGGGATCTTTTCGCTCCTTGCGCGTGACCTCCGATTTCAACTGCCCGCACCCGGCAGCAATATCGATTCCGCGCCGGATTCGCACAGTCGCCGGGATACCGTACTCGCTCAAAGTCTGCACAAACGCTTCAATTCTTCCCGTCGCGGATGGCGATCCCATAAAGCCGCCTGTCGGGTTCAAAGGAATCACGTTCACATGGCAGTGCAGCCCATTGAGCAGCCGTCCCAGTGTATGCGCTTGCACTGCCGTATCATTTTCGCCTTGGATCAGCGTCCATTCAAACGACATCCGCCGCCCCGTCTTTTCAACATATTCGTGACAAGCGGCGATCAATTCTTGCAGCGGGTATTTCTTATTGATCGGCAAAAGCGCGCCGCGTTCGTCGTCAGTCGCAGCATGTAAACTCACCGCCAGCTTGACCTGTAGACCTTCATCGGCAAATCGCTTGATCATCGGTACAAGCCCGACCGTACTCACCGTGATATGCCGCGCCCCAATACCGAGATCGGTCATCAAACGGCGAATCGCTTCCAGACTGGAGTCATAATTATGGAATGGTTCGCCCATGCCCATCAAAACAACATTGCTCAGTCGATGCCCTTGCGCTTCTAGATCGCGGGCAAAATACACCGCCTGTTCAAAGATTTCAGTAGTCGTCAAATGGCGTGCAAATCCCATCTGTCCGGTTGCACAAAACACGCATCCCATTGCACAACCCGCTTGCGTGGAGATGCACGCCGTTCGTCGGTCGTCATCATATTCCATCAGCACCGATTCGATGAGCTGTCCATCCGGCAGTCGGTACAGACGTTTTACGGTGCCGTCCGCGCTTGTTCGCTCAGTATCCAGCTCCAGCACGCCCAATTTTGTCTCCGCCGCCATGCGATCCCGCAGCGACTTGGGTAGATTCACCATCTCATCAAAGCTGGCAACCCGCTTGTTATACAGCCAGTCCCAAAGTTGTTTTGTGCGGAAACGCGGTTCGCCCCACTGAACCATTAATTCGCCCAACGCCTCAAGCGAAAGGGTATACAAATCAATCATTTTCGATTTCCTGTACGTATGAACACAACTGCCATCGCGGCGATCAACAGGATCAAAACCGCGACAATAATGGCTTGCGCCGTCGAAAATCCGCCGCTTGCTGTCACGGTAGTTGGCGGAATAGGTGTTGCATCAAGGCTCCCCGGAGGAC
>CALBRY010000037.1 GCA_937927665.1 uncultured Chloroflexota bacterium | reverse complement strand
TTACGGTCGCAAGCGAGAAGGGGGGACGCAAGCCGTGCCTCTCTCCGCTTGCGTGCAGGGGTACATTGGAGCACCCCGCATTAGGGAGTCTTGCTTCTGTCCCTCTACCCGCCTTCGTGTCCATCCCGACACCTAATCCGTCATACAGTTCGTAGGCTGTACGACGCAAACGTTCGGTGTAGGGTGTCGCTCATTGTAGAACCGTTGACCGAGGATATTGTGTGCCATTTGGGACTAAATCCTTTTGGAAATGCGCGTTGTTACAGGGGGCAATCAATATTAACTGTTGCCTAGCGGCAACATTAGGATCAGATTAAAAAGATGGGGGGTGTGGGTATATTAGGAGTAAAGTAACGCTCTGGAAAAGCATGGGGGTTTGTATGTTTGCAGTAATCCCGATGGTGATTGAACGTTCCAGCCATATGGAACGCGCCTACGACATTTACTCGCTTCTGCTCAAAGAGCGGTTGATCATTCTTGGACAGCAGATTGAAAGCCAGATGGCGAATTTGATCGTCGCACAGCTTCTTTTCTTGAATCGTGAGGATCAAGAACGTCCGGTTCAGATGTATATTCACTCCCCCGGCGGCGAAGTCTATGCGGGCTTGGCGATCTACGACACGATTCAGGAAATCAGCGCGCCTGTTAGCACAACAGCCGTCGGCTTAACCGCCAGCTTTGGCACTGTCATCCTGACAAGCGGCGCGAAGGGGATGCGCTACGCGCTCCCGAACGCGACGGTGCATATGCATCAGCCGCACGGCGGCGCACAGGGGCAGGCAAGCGATATCGTGATCGCCGCGAACGAGGCGAACCGCCTCAAGACGCGCATTCTCGATATTTTCGTCAAGCACACGGGGCAAACTCGTGAACGGCTGGAGCGCGATCAAGATCGTGACATCTGGCTGGATGCAAAATCGGCGGTCGAGTACGGCTTGGTGGATTCGATTTTGGCGGGTGCGCCGAGCAAAGCAGGTACACATATCGGAGAAAACGGTACGAACGGGAAGAAATAATTCGCCCGCTTCCCATTCGTACACATTCAAATCAGTCAAAAGGACAGGGCATTTTCGCCCTGTCTTTTTTATATCGGATTACTGGCAGAACGGATCAATCGGTTCCCCGCCCGGTTGACCGTAATTTTCCGCTACATCGCGGGTGGTAATGACCGGAATCCAGCCGCCCATCGTGAACAGACGATACCATTCGCCGTCTTCGCTGGTTTCGATCACAAACGCCGTCTGGCATTGGTGGAGCACAGCACCCGTAGGCGTGCCGTTCGGGGCGGTGTAGACACCGTAATCACCTGTGATCAGAACGAGATTGCGACCCGATGGACCGGGGAGCGCGGGACCTCTAAACGTCGCGGGGGCGCCGCTGGCAGCGGTGTCGCCGAAGTCATCACCAACGTTGATTTGAGGATCAGCGCCGGGAGCCGCGCAGGTGATATCGATCCATGTCGAGCCTTGAATCACGCCGTCAGCCTCCAGCGTAAACAGAAGGCTTAACGTTTGCGGACCCGGTCCGTCGTTCGATTCGATACCGCCAACTGCAGATCCAACAGCGCCAGCACCCGGAGCGCCCTGCGCAGGGATTAAGAAATCGCCGGATTCATCACCCCCGTACGTATTGGTATACTCGTAATAAATCACATTGTCATCAGGGACATAGGCGAGACGCGGTACGGAATAGACGTAGACATAGACGTTTCCTGCCCAGTCTTCGCAGGAAGCATCTGCCCCGGTAACGATGTAGAAATAACCGCTTGACGGTACACCTGCGAAGGCAGGCGCAACCGCAAACAGAAGCGATACCGCAAGCAGCAGTGCGGTCACGAAAATGGAACGATTACGAAGGTAGCGTGCAACGAGAGCCATGTTCCACTCCATGGAGCATATGGGGCATACACTTCAAAGTGTGTATGCATTATATTGAGTGTATCTCAGGGGAGGATAGGATAGGAAACGAAAATCATAAAAGAGTGTAAAAACTGGTGAGACAGGGCAAAAATACCCTGTCTTTTTTTTGAGATTTACTGCGGGATCAGTCGTCGCGCCAATTGGGGGGATTGGTGCGTATACGCCACAAAACCCCGAGCGGATAGCCGATCATTTTGGCGATATCGCCAACGATGCGGATCAACGGCACAAGCGCGATGGCTTCCAGATTGCTCGATAAGCTGACGCGTATCTGATTGGCGGCGGTGGTTTCGCGCAGTACGCCGCGCAGACGACGATACGGCTTACGGGTGTAGATCGCCGCGCCGACGAGGAAAAATGCCCAGAATACCGGATGTATTTTGCGACCGAGCCAGTAAATCAGCGGGACAGCGCCGAGATAAGTCGCATAACGGATGGCGTGACGCTTGCGCCACAGATCAGCTTTGCCATCGCCGCGCGCATAAAAGCGATACTGTTTGAAATACGATGTTAAGCTGGTGCGGGGGCGGAAATAAGCGATCGCTTCCGGCGCATAGGCGAATGCGCCGAAATAGGTTCGCAAGCGCAAGTCAAATACGAGGTCTTCGCAGTAATCGAGCCATTCCGGGTAGCCGCCGACCTGCTCCCATGCGCTTTTGCGGAAAGCGACACTGCGGCTGCTTGGCAAAAACGAAACCGGATCAATGTCGTCTTGATCGGGGAGGACGGTCGCACCCATCGCCGCTTCAAAGATCGTGTGCGGATCGGGGCGGAAAAATCCGCTGACGACTTCGACACGTGGAAATTCCAAGAGAGGACGGGTGATCAAATCGACCCATTCTTGAGAGAGCGTTACGCCTGCATCGGTGACGCAGATAATATCCCCCTTCGCTTCGCGGATCGCCAGATTGCGTCCCTGACTGATATTGCATCCCGGCGCAACGATCACCTTGAGGGGGAGCTTGTTTTCGTAGCGGCGCAAAATCCCAACGGTGCGATCGCGGCTGCCCCCATCCACAATGACGATCTCGTCCGGCAGGATGGTTTGCATCAGGAGCGAGTCCATCAAGCGGCGGATCGATTCACCTTCGTTGAGTACGGTCGCAATCAGGGAGATCACAGCGGGAATTCCATTCTGTCGGCGCTTATTCGAGCTTTAGTGCTGCTATTATACACAACCAGACACCGCATGAAAGCTGTGTTCCCCCTCTCTATCGGGTGCGACAGAGAGGGAGGAGAGCGGCAATCACGGGGCGGGCGTGGGCGTATATAACAGGTAGCGTGTGATCACTTCGATGTTGTAACGTCCCGGTCTGCCTTCAGCGATCCAGCCGACAAAATCGGTCGTCAGCACGCGGACGTACCACCAGTTATAGCCATCGCTGCATTCCGGTCCGCTGATCACTTCCATCGCGATCTCGTCCGGCATGAACAGCACAATCGCGGCATCGACATCCGGCGCGGCGCGTAAACGACGCTCGACGCCATCCCGATAATTGACGGCGATCCGCGAACCCGGTCCTAACGTGAGCGGCACAACACACGCGATATACGGCGTGGCATTGAGCACCTGCTCATCGGCGATGTAATAATCTTCGGGGAAACCTTCGGCAACCCACCCTTCGACGGGAACACCGCTCGTCTGAAATCCAGTGCTGACACGCCACCAGTTGATTCCGTCGCGGCAGGCGGGACCTTCGAGCACCCGCATGGATGCATCGACCGGAACGACGGTGATTGTGTAGCTCGATTGGGTGGGGGCGTTGCGTAAGCGCACGCCGTTGATCGCAATCAGCGTATCACCGACAGCGAGCGGAAGCGGCGCATAACAGCCTTCACCGACGGGAACGGCGGCGGGAGCGATGTAAATTCGCCCATCGCGTGAGCCTTCGATCAGCCATCCGGTATTCGCACCCGGTTGACCGCCGAAGTTCCCGATCTGCCACCAGTTATGCCCATCGGCGCAAACAGGTCCACCGATCAAGCGGACGAGGCGTTCTTCGGAAAAATAGGTAATCAACGGTGCGGAAAGCGACGGCGCAGAACGGACATTTAAGCCGCCCGTAATCACCACTTGAATACCGGGAATCAAGTTCAGCGGAGTCGGGCATCCGGCGCTGGTTGCGGGGGGCGCGGTCGTGAACGTCGGCGCGACGGTCGGCGTTGTTGGGAAAGGGGTATTGGTGAAAACCGGCAGCGTCGGAAACGCCGTCTGAGCATGGACAGCCAAGCTCGGCGGTGCAGCGGCAAACGGCAGTGCCACCACGATCAGCAGAATCAATGGAATGATCAGGATAAACGGGCGGTATCTCATCGCGCACACGCTCCTTGTTCTACCCTAATTGTAGAAGCAAGGACGATGAACGCAAACAATCGGGCGGGCTGGCAGCGCAAACGCATCAAAACCAAGAGAACGAAAAAAGCATAACGCAAAGACGCAAAGACGCGAAGCCGCAAAGAGGCTCAACTTGCCCTAGCAGGCTGGTCACCTACCCCGTACTTTTCAACCGCTTGCGCCTTTGCCTCTTTGCGTTTAAAAAAGGGGGCATACACCAGCGAAGGATGCGCGATGTCCGCACAAAACATATCTACGGATGAGAAGAATCGGCTAATCTTTCAGTATCAATCGACACGCGCCCGATTCCGGGGGATTTTTCTGCGGATGGCGATCGTCGCGGCGGCAGCAATTGGCGCGTATGTGGCATTGGGCGAAGCCGCAGCACGCGGGCTTGCTGATCCGGTGCTGATCGATTTCGGCAAATTGGCGGCGATCATACTCGGCGGCTTGACGGCGGCGCGCAGTTTGATCGCATTCATGCGGATGATCATTCGCCCGAATGAAGAAATTCGTTTTTATGTCAAAGGGTTTGTGTGGTTGCGGGGCGGCAAGGAATCATTCAAATACCCGTACCCGGAAGTGGCGCGTTATCGAGAAGGCGGACGCGGGATTTATGTAGGCATGACGCCGATCTTGCAGTGGGGCGCGCACGAAATTGAGGTTGAGGACGGGCATATTTTCCGCGTGCTGCCGCGTCATGGCAGCTTGAAACGCTTCGCGGATCGCCTGCGTAACCCGATCGCATATGTGACTGCCGCGAAGATCGCCGGAGATTTGCGGGCGGGTAAACCTGTCAAACTGCATCCCAAACTGACGGTATTTCCCGGCGGGGTTGAAGCGGGAAAGACTAAAATTCGGTGGGGCGATATGGCAGTTTTGATCCAGCGCAGCAGGTTGACGATTCGCAAGCTTGATATGGAGCGCGGACGATTCCGCACGGCTCGACGCTACTGGATTCCAACGGTTGATAATGTGGGTGGGTTTTACGATCTAGCACAAGGCACGATCCGCAATCACCGCGAACGCCGACCGAGTACCACACAACCTACCCCGGGGGCGCAGCAGGCACAATCACGCTGAGAGCGTGGCGCACAGCGCGGTCGTGATCATTTGAAATCGAGACTGTACGTGTGAGTGCAAGGGCGGGGCAGCGGTGGATGTTGGGAAGTTCTCGATCTTGCTTGTTATAAACTCTTGAGCTTGGCGATCAGACGCTTCAGCAAGTTCTGATCGGTCTTGACAATATTCTGGCGCTGGACAAGATGCTGCAAGCGCTGGATTTCTTCAACCAGCGTTGTACGATGTACAGTCTCACCATTAACGTAGTACCAATGGTTGCCCATATAACGCACCATCGGTTCACGTTGATGCGCTTTTTCATAAACCTTGCGAAAATGTTCGACAAGGTAACGTGGTGGCAGTGAAGGGTCTTCAACAGCCGACATAATAACTCCGTATGAGCGGGCGGCACTTTGTCGCTCAGGTCTGATCATCCCGCCGCCCATAGATGACGCAAGAGGACTTTCAGCCCGATTTGTGATGTTCCCTTGTGTCTGCATTATAGTGACTCCAGCGTTTGGAATTCCGTAAAGATGTTACAGAATTGTCATACCCTCAACTCTTGTGCAAATACGAGGATAACACATGTCTTTCCGTTTCATGCGTAGGCTGGTTGTACCACTTTTCTTACTAATCTCAATCGGTGTGATGGCGCAAAGTGAGCAGGATAATGCGCCGATCTTCCTGTGGGTACGCGGCGATCTATGGCGTGTTGATCCGGCAGATTTGACCGCCGCGCCTGAACAAATCACCGAAGGCGGGACAATTTCCGCTCCGGTTCTCTCACCGGATGGCGATTGGATCGCCTACAAAGCGGCGGCGCAAGTGGGCATCGAAGCGCTGGATCGATTGGAGACGGAAGGGTTGATCGCGGACTTCGATTTGCCGTCTGATTTGTTTGTTTTGAATGTTGTAACAGGCGAATCGCGTCCGCTGGTTGGGCAACCGGAAAACCCATCGCTTTTTGTGGATGGTGTGCCTGATCGCGCGACGAGTCGATCCGCGCCTGTATGGTCGCCGGACGGGACAACATTGGCGTGGGCGCAGATTGATTTCGGGAGTCCACAGGCGGCGCTGGTCATCCTCAACCGCGAGACGATGAACGGGATCAGCGCACCAATCACGATGGAGGTGTTCGGTATTCCGCCAAATATCGTGTGGCAAGGGGAGACGATCAGCGTATGGCTGACGCTGCCGACAGGCATCACGCATGTGGAGCGCTTCACCGCTGAGGGCATTCCCACCGAATTGATGGAGATACCACAGGAATCGATTGGTGGGAGTATCGAAGGCTTTTATGAACTGTCCGGTCGGACGCTCATCTTGAATGATCAAGGGGAATGGCGCGAAATCTTCGCGGATGCTTCATCGGGTGTTGTGCCATCACCGATGCTCACGGTGGCGGGGGCGGAAAACGCATACCGGATCGGATTCGGGCATGTGGCGGAAACAGGATTTTTCTGGGAGGCATTCGATCCGCTGACACCGGACGCGACCTCGGTCGCTTTTCCGGGTGTTCCGGCGCGGGTGACGCTTTCCCCGGATGGACGATCAATCGCGTTTCTCGGCTTCCCGGAATTTGGCGCGGCGGCGATCTACCGCGACGGTGAGCTTTTCACGATCCCGAATACGGGCGATGATGCGGCTAAACTCAACGTCGGCGCGATTTTGTGGGGAACTCCCATATGGCTGAGTCAATGAGACGGTTTCGGGAACAAGATGGTTCCCGATTTCGGCAGATCGTATGTAAAGCGTCTCATACTTTCGTTTGATGGACGCTCAACCTACGATCCCATTGATCCTCTCGTAAAAGGACTATAATGCAATTAAAGCGACATTCGAAACCGGGGATATGAGGAGGCTTCATGATGAAGCGGACAATTGCGCTAACCGTGCTGGTGTTTGCGCTGATCAGTCTTGGATTGATTGCACCTGCATCAGCTCAGGGTGCGACATGGTACGCCCAGTATTATAACAACCCCACCCTAAGCGGAACGCCTGTGCTTTCGCGCTATGAGGGGAATATCAGCTTCAATTGGGGGACAGGTACTCCGGCGGCAGAAGTACAAGCAGATAACTTCTCGGCACGCTTCGCAGCCGATATTGCATTTCAGGCGGGGACTTACCGTTTCTTCATGCTGGCGGACGATAACGCCCGCGTGACGTTTAATTTTTCGCAGACCGTGATCGATACATTCGGCACAGGTCAGGTCGGGCAGACGGTCAGCGGCGATGTCGTGATCGGCGCGGCGGGTGTGTATCACATCCAGATCGACTATCGCGAAGTCGAAAGCAATGCTTTCCTGTACTTCTCGTATGCCAATGCTGCGACGAATCCGCAGCCGCCGTTTACGGTTCCCGGCGTCACGCCGCCGACAGGTGGATCAGCGGTTGGGCTGCCCGCGCCGTGGACAGCGCAGTATTACAACAATACCTCACTCTCCGGCGATCCGGCGGCAATCGTGACCGTGCCGACGCTCAATTTCAACGTGGGGACGAATGCACCGATTGGCAGCGTGACGGCGGATAACTGGTCGGCACGGTTCACCAGTGTGCAAAATCTTTCCGGCGGTATGTATACCGTGCGCGCCGTCGTTGATGATGGGATCCGCGTGTTCATCAACGGCGCGTTGATCATCAACCAGTTGAGCGGCGCGGTGGGTCAGACACTCACGGCTCAGGTGACGCTCCCGGCGGGTGCGAATAACTTCCAAGTCGATTATGTCGAATACACGGCGAATGCTTACCTTGATCTTCAGTTGATCGCTCCCTCGGCGCCGGTTGTGCCGACCAGCAGCCCGATCACAGGCGCGTCAGCAATTGTGACCGCGTATCGCTTGAACGTGCGTCAATCGCCTGATCCATTTGCCGCGATTTTGACGCGCATCAACCGCAACGAACAATATGCGGTGGCAGGTCGTAATGCGGCGGGATCGTGGTATCTGCTTCAGGTGGGGACGATTCAGGGATGGGCAAGCGCCAGCTATTTGAGCGTCATCAACGGCGCGGGCGTGCCGATTGTTGATGGAACGGTGGTTCAGCCGACCACAGCGCCGCCTGCTGCCGGAGGAATTACCGTGCTGGCGAGTCCGTACACGGTCAATATTCGTTCTGGCGCAAGCACAAGCAGCAGCCGGATCGGGCGTCTCCCGGCGGGTCAATCGGCGCTGCTGATTGGACGCAATGCCGCTAATCAATGGTGGCAGATCAACTACAACGGGATTGTCGGTTGGGTGACAGCTCAATACACCACGATCGTTCCGGCAGGCGCGAACATCGGCAGTATTCCGATCACCGGATAACCTCGCTACGTTCATCATGCAATCAAAAAGGCGGCGTGTCGTGATGACACGCCGCCTTTTTGATTCACTTTACAGTGTATAAATTCGTAACCAACTTATAAAAATGCTTGCGGAAGTATTGCATTTCGTGTTACGGTGTCTCACGTCGGGAGTTCCACGTTACTAAAGGGGGCTATATGAATACAAAGAGAATTGTTTTGCTGCTGACGATGCTTGTGCTGATGGTCAGCGTTGGCGGGATGGCATATGCTCAAAGTGTGCCATGCGGCACGGCGGGCGGACCAGCATGTACGCCTACGCCTCAGTTTCTTGATCGGGATAGTGACACGGTGGACGATGCGAACGACGCTTGTCCGGATGTTTTCGGCGATCCTGCCAATCGTGGTTGCCCGGTTGAAACAACCGCCGCGACTTCGACACCTGCCGCGCCGCTCCCCGGTTTTCCGGCGGATAACGGACGGTGCTTGATCGCTACGTTTGGCGATCCCGTGAATATTCGCCAATCGCCCGATTTGAACGCGGCGATCGTCGGTCAGCTTCAGCCGGGTGAATTCGCCGTTGTGCTGAACAAAGTGATTATTATCGATCAATTGTGGTACCGGATCGCGCTCGGTTATGTGGCGGGGAGTGTCGTCCGCTTTAACGAACCGTGCGATCGTGTTGTGCCAACCGTGCAGATGTTCCCACGCGCGGCGTATATGAAAATCGGTGACATCAAGGGTGAAGCCGTAGGTTCGAGCGAAGGTGCACCGCCGCCGAGCTTTGACTGCTATCGTTATGTCGTCATTGATGGGAACGTGTTGTGCTTGCAGAGCTTGCCGCCGACCTTTACGGGCTTGGGTGGCAGCAGCGAAGGCGCTCCCCCGCCGGATACCTCGTGCTGGTATGGAATCGTCGTCGATGGAAACTTTATCTGCTTGCTGCGCACCGAACCGACGCTGACCGGACTCGCGCCGAGCGGAACGGATGCGCCACCGCCGCCGGATACCACCTGCTATTATCAAGTGCTGGTTGATGGCTCCTTTATCTGCTTGATCGATACGCCGCCGGAATTCGGTCTGCCTCCGGGAAGCTCGGAAGCACCGCCGCCGCCCGAACCGGGAACATGCTATCACCTCGTGATCCACGAAGGTCAGGCGTACTGCCTCGTGTCGATCCCGCCCGTGCTGACGTCCGGTCAAGATGGGACGGAAGGCGCACCGCCGCCTGATCCGTTCGACTGCGAACGTTATATCATCGTGGATGGTTCGCAGTTCTGCGTCATTCCGGAAGCGGTCGCGGATATTGCCAGCCCCGACACAGGCGACCCGATCCCGCAAACGCGCGAACATATTCTGCTGGCGTTCAACCCGCCCGCCGATCCTGATGCTTGCCCGCCAACCACCGCGCTGCTGCTGCCCGCTGTTCAAAAGGTGCGTGAAGCTGCGGCACGTATGAGTGCGAGCATGGTCGAGCTGACTCTGCTGATGGCTTTGCCTGAGGCTGATCCGTGCGCGTTCGAAATCATGATGGCGAACCCGGATGTCCCGCCGACGCCGACGGATGACGGCGGCATGCAGTACGAAGTCGATATCATCCGCATCATTCCGCCGACCGATCCGCCGCCGCGTCCGCTGCCGTTTGGCGAACCGGAAGAAGAAGGCGCGAACGAAGGCGCGAAGTGCTACAGCGATGACAGCGGCTTCTTCGGCTGCACCGTTGGCTTTGGCGGCTATTCGTTCTCGGCGTGGTATGACCCGGAAACGGGTGGTCACACCGAAACCTGCGTGCCGACTCCCGAAGGCGGCGTTTCGTGCAGTTAAGTTAACCCTCCCCCGCTCTATCGTCTGCGATAGAGCGGGGGTTTTGTAACCCTTACGATTATTAACCCCCTCTCCGATTTACAATGACGGTAAAATTTCATCTATAAACCGTCGAGCAAAACGCTGTGATCCTTTCTCCTGCATCCTCGCTTGATCGGCTGATCCGATCGCTGATCCTCCTCAACGGCTTGACCGTTGAACAGGTTCAAACCCTCCAGCCCAGTTTGATCGATCGCCAAGAAGGTTGGCTGCGAATCGGCGGCGGCGCTGTGCCGCTGGTGAGCCAAACCCGCGCCGCGCTGACGGACTTCGAGCAGCAGTCTCAAGATTGGTTTGATGCGGCGGAAGTCCCCGCCGCGCTGGAACGACTCCACTTGACCGAAGCGCAGGCGCATCGTCAGCTTGCGGGCGCATTGTGGATCACGTCGGAAGATACCCGACTGATCACGAGCGCGGCGGGCTTAACCGAAGCGCCGATCCTGCCGTTGTATTACACCTTCCCGTTTTCGATTGTCGAACGCCTACAACCGCACGATACACACGAGATCGCGCACGCCAGCCGCGCCACACTGCAAGCCGCCGCCGATTGGCTTGAGCGCGAACTGCTCACGCCCAAGCCGGGCTTGCGCCAGCGGATCACAGGGGCGCTTTTGGAAGGGAAAACCGTTTTCCTGCTCGCCAACACGGGCGTGAACGGGCTGAACCTGTTGTATAACCTCGTGATGGCGCGGCTGCTTTCGCCCGCCGCTTACAGCCAACTCGCGCTGATGGTGACGCTTCAGCTTTTGATCGGCTTGCTGCCGAGCGCATGGCAGACGACTGCCGCCCGCTATGGTGCGGCATACAACGCGCATGACGATCTCGACGCGATCCACGCGCTGCGCGCTTTCGGGCGGCGCTGGTTGAGCATCATCGGCGTGGTGCTGATGCTGATCGGGTTAATCGCCGCGCCGTTTCTGGCAAACCTTTTTCAACTTTCGGGCGGCGGGCTGCTGCTCCCGCTCTTGATCGCTGTGCCATTTTTCATCGTCGCGGCATCGGATCGCGGCGTGATGCAGGGCTTGAATGCGTTCTACTGGCTGACCGCCGCGTATGTGGGCGAAGCGGTCGCCCGTTTGGGGATCGGCGTGGCGCTGGCGCTCATGTTGATGGGAGCGGGGGCGGCGCTGGAAGGCGCGGTGTGGGGCGTGGGTCAATCCATGCTGATTACATGGTTTCTCGGCTGGGTGGCGCTGCGGAATCTGCGCCGCCCGCAGCATAAGCCCGCCGCGCCGCATGTGGATCAGCGGGTATGGATACGCTTGACGGGACTCACGCTGACGGCGTTGATCGGTCAGGCATTGATCACCAACAGCGATTTTCTGCTGGTCAAATCGTTGTTCTCGCCCGCCGAGTCCGGTTTATATGCGGCGGTCAGCGTGTTGGGGCGCATCGCCTATTTTGGGGCGCTCCCGCTCACGATCATCATGGTTCCGCTGTTTGCGCGCCGCCAAGCGCTTGATCAACCGACGCGCCCCCTGTTCTTGATCATGCTGGCGGGCGGGGCGGTCTTCTGTACGGCGCTCGTCGGTACGGCGGCGCTGTTTCCCACGCTGATCCTGAATTTGTTTTACGGAGATGCGTACCTGAGCGCCGCCTCCCTGCTGCCGATCTACACCCTCGCCGCGTCGTTGTATGTGATCGTCAACCTTGTGATCACGTACCGGGTGGCGCTGGGCAAGGCGAGCGAAACAATTCTGCCGATGATCGCCGGAATTGCACAGGTGATCGGGATTCTGATGTTCCATGACAGCTTGCAGCAGGTGATCACGGTGCAGATCGTGTTGATGAGTTTGCTGTTGGTGGCGGTCTTGTGGCGCGGCTTGCGGGTGGATGAATAGGCAGTGGGAATGTTTGCTTTTTCGTATCATCCTCACGCAAGAGCAGACGAGGCGGCGGGTGTATACTCGCAGAGAAGCGAGGTTAAAAAATCGTCATGCGCGCGCGTTCGTCGTGGTTTCAACGGAATCAACTGCTCGTCCTAGCCATCGTTGCAACGCTCACGTTTCACGCGGTGCTGCTGCTTGCCGGAAGCTACCGCGCCACTTATGACGCTTACGTGCATATCTTTTTTGGCGATCATTATGCGCGCTCGTGGTGGAATCCATGGGAACCGCGCTGGTATACCGGCTTCACGATGGTGAGCTATCCCCCGCTTACGCATCAATTGATCGCGCTGCTTTCGAAAGTCTTCACGCTTCCGGCGTCGTTTTCGCTGGTGATGCTGGTTTCGTCCGGCTTGACCACGCTCGGCGTGTATCGCTTCAGCCGCTTGTGGGTCGATCCGCGTCCGGCGAGTTATGCCGCATTGCTGACCGTATTCAGCAGCAGCATCGCTGAAACGGTGCATGTGTTCGGTCAGCTTCCGACGATGTTTGTGATGGGCGTCATGCTCAACGCGCTGCCGTTCGTGTGGGATTGGGTGCTGGAAGGCAAGCTGATCAACCTGTTCCGCGCATGGGCGCTGTTGATGGTCGCGGCGGCGGGGCATCACGTCACGACGCTGTTCGGGATGGTCTTTTTCAGCGGTCCGATTCTGGCGACAGCGCTGCTGCGCTTATTTCGTTCGCCGCGTCCGAGTGAGCCAGCGCTTGAAAATCAGAAATTTAGCTTGAAATTCAGCGTATTTCGGCGGTTTGTGTTCCGGCGGATTGCGCGGGTGTGGGGCGGGTTGATCCGTTCCGGCGTGTTTGGCGTCGGCTTGATCGCCGTGCTGGTGATCACCGTGCTGCCCTACTGGTTATGGAGCAAAAGCGACCCGATCACGCAGATCACGATCCCGCACGCCAGCCGCGACAGCTTTATCACCAACAGCGCCGCCGGATTGGTATTCTTCATCATTCCATGGGGGATGATGGCGTTTATCCTGCCGTATGCGCTGTATAAGGGTTACACCACGCGCAATTGGATTCTCGCCACATCGCTGGCGGGCTTGGCGTTTCTGGGAACAGGCGGCACAACTCCGCTTCCGGCGATGCTGCTCAAAGGCGCGTTTTATATTTTGACGCTGGAGCGCTTCACGTTCTGGGCGACGATCGTGATCCTGCCGTTCGCGGGCTTATTCTTTGAAAGTCTGCTGCATGGGCGGCTGGGGGTGTGGATCAGCGGGCATTTCGGGGTATGGCTGCGAAACGGACTCGCGTCGGCATTCGTGATCGGCTTGATCAGCTTCGCGCTGTTCACGGCAAATTTGACCCAGTTCCGCAAGTTTCAGCCGTCCCCGATCGATATGCAGCCGATCGTCGAATTTCTGGCGAAAGATAACCATGATCACTGGCGTTATATGACGCTCGGTTTTGGCGATCAAATGGCGTGGTTGAGCGCGCAAACAACGGCGCTCAATGTCGAGGGGAATTATCACAGTGCGCGGCGGCTTCCTGAACTCACGTCTACGCCGATCGAACGGCTGGACGGGGCGAAATATACCGCGATCCCCGGCTTGGGCAGTCTGCAAGCCTTCGTGACCAATCCGCAGCGCTACAACCTGAAATACATCTTTTTGAATGATGCTTTTTATGAGCCGCTGCTGTACTTCGCGGGCTGGCATCGTTTGGGGCGGCTGGATAATGCTGTTAAAGTGTGGGGGCGTGCCGATGTGCCGCCGCTCCCCGCCGCAGTGCCGGTTCAGGTGTACCCGGCATGGCAGCGCTTGATGTGGGGATCGCTGCCGGTGGGGAGTTTATTCGTCACCGCGTTTGTGTTCGCCTTCACGTTGATCGCACAGGTGCGCGGGTGGAGTTTCGCCAAACTGCCGCTGATTGGGCGCTTATTCCGTATGCGCTGGCTGGCGAATATCCTGATTGAACCGCCGCGTGTGGACTGCCGCGCGCATGAAGAATGGCAGATGTGGCGCTTTGTGACTGACCGCGTTTTCCCCAAACTCCGTTTAAGTCCGCTGGCGCGGCGCGGGTTGTACGGCGCGGGGATCGTGCTGGTGATCGGGATCGCGGCGGCGGGCGTGTTGATGTCGATGCGTCAGCGGGCGGTCGCGCCGGAAACGATCCTGCTTAACTACTACGACGATCTCGACTTCAAGCGCTTTAGAAGCAGTTACACATGGCTGGATACCGAACTCACCGAGGACGAATATCTGCGCTATCTCTCACTGCAAGGCGGAATCCTCGCGTCGTTCGCTAAACTGGAAAATCTGTACACCGAAATTGAGCCGACCGACGATCCGAACGTGATCACAGCGCATGTCACCGCTGACTGGCTGACCGCGCTCGGAACCTATCCGGTCGAAAACATATACACGCTGCGTCAAACGGGCGCGGGCTGGCGGATCGTGTTCGATGTCGCGCCGCCGCCTGATCCCCGCGAAACCCTGATCGTGAGTTCGGACACGACGTTTTATCTCGATGTGCCGATCAGTTCGCTCGATGAAGGGGCGCTTTCGCGCGGCGTGCTGGATCGCTCCCTGCTGAGTATTACCCCGGTGCGCGCGATCTACGATCCGGCAACGCCGATCAGTTTTACGCCGGAAAGTTACGATGCGGGGCGGATCGTCGGGCGGTTTGAGGGGCGGATCAGCTTGGTGGGTGCGATCCGCAACATGGACGCGTACCCGGTGCAGATCACGCTGACGGGGATTCTGCGTGATGCGGAGAATAATCGACTGGCGGAAACAAACGCGATGGATATGGTCATCCATCAACTGCTGCCGGGGGAAGTATCGCCGTTCCGCATTGATTTCACCGGATCGGACGCGGCGGCGATCCTTGAGTTATCGCAAATCGCCTCGGCTCAGGTGATCGTGCAGGGTGTGCCGACTTCGTATAACCTCGATCGTCCGCTGGCGCTGCTCGACGCGGAGACGCTCTATAACACGGGAACAACGACGGTTGATATTCCGCGTGCGCTGTTCAGCTATGAAGATGAACGCGGACTCTATTGGGTGAGTTCGGTCATTTTGACGACAGCGCTTGAACCGGGCGCGAGTGCGCCGCTCAGCGCGCCAGAGCTGCCCGCACTGGTTGAACTCCATTTTCCGGTTGAGGTGAACGGACCGCGCCTGACGGATTGGGCGGGGGATGTGCCGCCGATCACGCTGAACGGATACAGCCGGTGACGCACAAAAGCGCCCTCACCCCGGACGCTTCGCGTCCCGCCCCTCTCCGTCAACAGAGAGGGGCAAAGCCACGTTACCCGTACTGCAGACTTCCACGCGAGCGGATCACCCCCTCTCTGCCAGCGGAGAGGGGGCGGGGGGGTGAGGGCAGTCGAATTGCCCTACTCCTACTCCTCCCATTCTTGATCGCCTTCACTGGCAGCCTTTCACAGCAAGGCGCGGTGGTGATGGTGCGCGCTCCGGCGTCGATTGCGGCGGGGGCGGCGTGGTCGATTGAGATCGAATTATCCAGCGGGAACGCGGGCGAAAAAGTTGATCTGGCACTGTTCAGCGGATTACAGCACCTCACGCAGCAGGTGATCACCGGAACGGGCGGGGTTGCGCGCTGGAATATCCCCGGAAATACGGTCACACAGGCGGGGGAAGGTCTCTTGATCGCCCGTTACGGCGGCGAAGAAACCCGCCGCGCCGTGCGTGTGATCCCCGGTCGCGCCGCGCAAGCCGATTTGATCACGACGGCGAATGCGGTTCGGGCGTATGGCGATGCACGCGGGACGTTGATCGTCCTGCTGCGCGATGCGTATGGCAATCCGCCGCGCGAAGCAACCGAAGCAGAATTGACACTCACCTACCCCGGCGGTGATCAGGCGGCGTATATGCTGGCGCATCGCACCGGATTAGCATGGACGTGGTTTAGCAGCATGGGTGATCCGGGGCGCGTGCGGGTGCATGTCGCAGCGGAATCGGCGCTCGCCGATTTGGAACTGCGCCAAGTCCCCGGCGCGGTGGAATCGATCACGCTGGCGATTACCCCGCGCTGTGCCGCCGCTGATGGGCGCGATGTGATCCGCTTGAGCGCTCAGGCGTTTGACTCACATGGCTTTCCTGTGGTGGATGGCACGCTGATCCGGTTCGATCTGGGGGACGGGTTCGGGATGGGGCGCGTCTCGAATGGGAGCGCCGTATTGAATATCCCCGCACCGCTGCAAACCGGACAGCATCGATTCAGCGCATCAAGCGGAGCAGCCGCCTCACGGGCAGTTTTTCTGCGGATCACCGATGAGGAATGCCGATGAGCAAGAATCTCGTCAAATTCGCGATTTTTTCCGGCGGAATGCTTCTGCTCGTGCCCATCAGCTTGATCGGGTTTACGCTGATGAGCAGTTTTATCGCCGCATTTAATACAGGCGCTGATCCGGCGTCGATCTTTCGCGGACATTCGCTGTATGCGCCGGACGTAGAAGAAGCACAGTGGGTGAGTATTCAAGCGGAGGGCACAGCGCCGACACAGGTTGAGCTTGAAGAATTGATCTCGGCGTATTGGCTGGCGTGGGAGGCGCTTTCACAGGCGCACGCGACAGGCGACTTGAGCGATCTGCCGACGTATTGGGCGGGTGAAGCGCTGGATACGGCGCGCACTGCTGCCGAAAGCGGCGTCACAGTCGCGCACAGCGGACACCGGCTGCGGCTGGTCTTTTTCAGCGATGATTCGAGCGTGGCGATCGTGCGCGATCTCGGCTTTGCGTACACCGTGACCGATGCCAGCGGCGCGTATGTGCTCAGCGCAAATGCTGAGATTGTGCTGACACTAGATAACGGATTCTGGCGGATTCGTCAGTATACCGTTAATTTTTCATAACCTTCCTATCAATTCACAACTTTTTCACAATTCCCAACGCTTCACAAGTTCTTCACGCTTTACAATGACTTTAAAGGGTATGACAGCATGCCTTCCTTAATGAAATATTCGCTGCACGATTGATGCTGATCTGGGGAGGACAGCTTATGGTTTATCACAATTACGAACACTGGAAAACGACGCCGAACACGGGTGAACCGTTCTTGTCGATCGTGATACCAGCCTATAACGAGGAAATTCGCATCGTGCCGACCATTGGTGCGATTGCGTCTCATGTTTCCGATCTGGGTTTTCAATGGGAACTGATCATCGCGGATGACGGATCGAAAGACAGCACCGTCAAAATTACGCAAGAACTCGGTTTCGTCAACATGCGCGTGCTGGTTGCCGAAAAGAACGGCGGCAAAGGGAGCGCGGTACGGCGCGGCATGCTCGCTGCGCGCGGAAAATATGTGCTGTTCGCGGATGCCGATAATTCGACACCGATTGAAGAAGTCAACAAAATGATTGCCAAGCTGGACGAAGAAGGTTACGACGTGGCAGTCGGATCGCGGGCAGCAGAAGGCGCATCGGAAGGCAAAAAGTCGCTGATGCGGCATATCTTGAGCGGCGGCTTGCGCGCGATCGTGCGCTACGGCTTGCGGATCAAGGTGCGTGATACACAGTGCGGGTTCAAGATGTATACCCGCGAGGCGGCGCGCAAGCTGCACACCGCGCAAACGATTGACGGCTTCTCGTTCGATCTGGAAGTGCTGTATCTGGCGTTTAAGCTCGGTTACCGGGTGGCAGAAGTGCCGGTTTCGTGGATCGACGCGCCGGGATCAAAAGTGAACGCCCGCAAAGAAGTTCAGCGCTTCATCAAGGATATTTTCCGCATTCTTTCTAACGATCTCAAAGGCGTTTATACCCAGAGGTTAGCCGCCGATGCGCATAGCGATAGTCTCCACGTACCCGCCTAGCCGGGGGTCGCTCAACGAATACGCCTATTACTTTGTCGATCACATGCGGCAAAAGCCGGAAATCGATGAGGTGATTCTGCTGGTGGATGAACTGCCCGAAGGTGCGGCTTATCCCACGCCGCCGGAACACGTAAAGATTATCCCGGCGTGGAAGTTTGGCGCACTCGATAATGCCATGCGAATCCGCCGCGCGGTTCAGGAGGTCAATCCTGATGCGGTACTGTTCAATGTGCAGTTCGCTACGTTTGCCGATACCCGTGTCGCGGGCGCTGTGGGGTTAACCGCTCCCGCGCTGGTCAAACAGGCGGGTTATCCCGTTGTCGTCCTGCTCCATAACATCATGGAAACGGTCGATCTCAGTAAAGCGGGTTTTGGCGCGAATGTCATCATGGAGCGCGTGACGCGCACAGCGGGCGATATGTTCACCCGCGCTATTTTGAGCGCCGATCTCGTCGCTGTGACGATCCCCAAGTATGTCGAAATTCTTGAAGCGAAGTACGGCGCAACCAATGTTATTCTCGCGCCGCATGGATCATTTCAGGATGCACCACCGCCCCAGTTTGACCCGAACCCGTCGGTTCTGCGGATCATGGCATTCGGGAAATTCGGGACGTATAAGCGCGTCGAAGTCATGATTGAGGCGTTCAAACTGCTGCGCGAACAACTTCCGGGGACAACGCTTGAACTCGTAATCGCCGGAACGGACAGCCCGAATGCCGCCGGATACCTTGAATCGATGAAACAGACATACGCCGACGTGCCGGGGATCGTGTATACGGGCTACGTGGCGGAAGAAGATGTAGCGCGCATCTTCACCGAAGCGACGATCGTTGTGTTCCCGTACAACAGCACGACGGGAAGCTCTGGTGTGCTGCATCAGGCGGGGAATTATGCGCGTCCGGCAGTGCTGCCCGATCTGGGCGATTTTGCCGAACTCATCCGCGAAGAAGGCTACACAGGCGAGTTCTTCGTGCCGGAAAATGCGGCGAGTTTGGCGGAGGCGATCCGCCGCTACTGGGATAACCCGGAAAAACGACAGGCAGATTCGATGCAGAATTATCTGTCGTCGGTGGGCATCCCGATCAGCGAAGTCGTCGATTGGTATCTGCTGCATATTGAGCGTCTGCTAGAAGCACGCGCCGCAAAGCAGCCTTCTTAAGATGCAAACAGGGAGAAATCAGCAGTGGACATGAATGTTAGCACGGTCAGCGGCATGAGCGTGATTACCCTGAATGGGCGTTTTGATGCGTTCGAAGCGCCGCCGTTGATCAAGTGGTTTGAGGATAATGTGACGAAAGATCAAGCGCATGTCGTGGTTGATCTGGGCGGGGTCGGTTTTCTCGATTCGGCGGCGCTGGCGTCGTTGGTGAAGGGAATGAAGCGCTGCCGGGAACGGGGCGGCGATCTGGTCATCTGCAATCTTCAGCAAGCAGTCCGCATCATATTTGAACTGACCGGACTTAATCGAGCCTTCACGATCGCCGAAACGCGGGAAGCGGCGTTAAACGCGTTCTAACCATGAACAGTGGTAGACAGGCGCTTAGAGAGCTTACGCAGCGATGGAAACGCGAACTCAGCGGGTTGGCTCAGGCGTGGTTGGATGCCGGTGCGGAGCAGTTCGCGCTGGTCGATGAATCCGCGTCTGAGTCCCCGCTGTGTGCGTTTCCTAAAGAAGACCACTCCCCATACGAATGGGCGTTCTGTGTTCGGATTCCTTTGCGCGCCGCGCAGGGTGTCAATATCAGCGTGTGCATCCGGCGCGTTCCAGCAGGCGGTATGGCGGCATGGTTGGCGATGCTGGAAGCCAATGCGCGGCTGATCGCCGGGTTCCTTGAGCGTGAACGCGAGCTTGATACGCTCACGCGCGAAATTGTCCATAATCAGGATTTGGTGCTTGCCCTTTACGATCTGAACAGCGCACTCAGCCACCCGCACGATCTGCCGCACATGCTCGAAGCGCTGCTGGAACATCTATGCCGCTTGACGGGCGCGATCGGATCGGTTGGGCTGCTCAGGCATCCGGTGCGGATCGAAATGCAGCGGAACGCCGAGATTCCGTCTGAGATGCTGGACAGCCATTTTGACGCCCTCAGCCAGAATGGTAAGCGGTTGGCGGTTCAGCTTCCTAACGGGTCATCGCTGCTGATGCTGCCGCTCAAGATGCCGCAAGAAGTAGAACGTGTGGACGGCATGATCGCGTTGATCAGCGCCGCGCCGCTGCAATCGCCGCAGATCAAGCTCGCCAAAGCGGTGATGGAGCAAGCGGGAACTCATTTTCAAAATATTGTGCATTTTGAGGAGCGCGTGTTACAGGCGCGGATACAGACGGAAATTGAGCTGGCGAGGTCGGTGCAAACGCGCTTGCTGCCGAGCAAACCGATGCAGATCGAAGGTTACGATATCTGCGGCGAATCGCGTCCCGCGTTTGAAGTCGGCGGCGACTTTTTCGATTTCTTTTCCGCACCGAATACGCCGTTTGTGTTCGCGTTGGGCGATGTGAGCGGCAAGGGTTTATCGGCGGCGCTGGTGATGACCATGTCGCGTACAGCGATTCGGAGCGCGGCGGCATTCGCGCCATCCCCGCTGACGATCATGAAGCTGGCGAATCATAACCTGTATGACGACTTCACCGAATTGGATAAGCTGACAACGGTGTTCATCGGGAAATGTGACCCCGAAAGCGAACGAATCATCTTTGCTAATGCGGGACACTCGCCTGTCGTTTATACCGATCGCGAAACACACGCCGTGATGCTTGAAGCAGATGCACCGCCGCTCGGTGTTCTGCCTACCTATATCGGCGCTAGCGGGCGGGTAGACATGCCCCCCGGCAGCGTATTGATCATCGCCACCGATGGCTTTGTCGAAGCGGAAAACGAAGCAGACGAAATGTACGGGTATAACCGTTTTCTCGAAACCATCGATTCGATTAAGCATTTGAGCGCGGCGCAGATCGTCCAGACGCTTTACGACACACTCAATGCATTTCGCGGCAGCGTGCCGCAAGGCGATGACCAAACGATCATCGTAATCAAACGCGTCGGCGACGCAGAAATGTCTTAAGCATGAACCAGTTCATACGCATCAAACTGGAGATTCCCGCATCGCACCGCTTTCTCAACGTCTTGAGCGGCACGCTTGGCGAACTGTTAAGCCGCGTAGATCAAGTGGACGAGCGGGATACCGTAACGTATCAACTCCAGCTTGCGGCACAAGAAGTCTGTACGAACATCGTCGATCACGCCTATGAAGGCAACCCGGACGGACGAATCGAAATCCATATCGAAGTGGATGAAAACGCGCATGTGCTCAACATGACGTTTGGCGATACCGGCGTGGGATATGAGACAGGTATTCCGGCGATCCTCACGATCGATGAGCCAAGCGAGGGCGGCATGGGCTTGTTCCTGATCCGGCAGTTGGTTGATCAGGTCGATTATCAGCGGCAGGGCGATTGGAACGTCTGGAAAATCAGCAAAAAATTGGCGTAAAAAGGCAAACAGACATGGAAATTCAAATCAGCGAGCGCGTGATACGCGTGCAAGTTGTGACACTCAGCGGGCGGTTTGACGCATTCAGCGCACCTGATGTACGCCAGCAGACACAGACGCTGCTTGCGGCGGGCGAAAAGTACTTTGTGTTAAATTTGCGCGATCTGGCGTTCATGGACAGCGCGGCGATGGCGGTGCTGGTGAGCTTGCTCAAGGGTGCGCGCACGGCAGGCGGCGGCGTGACGCTCGTGAAGCCGAAAGACGAAAACGCGCTGCGGATTTTGCTGCTGACAAAGTTCGACCGCGTTTTCAAGATGGTTGAAGACGTCGATACCGCGATGCGTGAGGTTATAAACGTATGAGTGCCATTCTTGTGGTGGATGATTACATCGTCCAGCAGCGGGTTCTGCGCCAAGTGCTGACGACAGCGGGATATGAGGTTACGGTCGCGGGGGACGGTGCAGAAGCGCTCGATTATCTGGCGGAAGCCGATTATGCGCTGGCGATCCTCGATATTGCCATGCCGGGGATGGACGGGATCGAAGTCCTGAAACGCATCCGCGCCGACAGCCGCCTTTATGATCTTCCGGTCATCATGCTTACGGCAAGCGGCGAGGACAGCGACAAAGCCGCCGCGCGCAGTGCTGGCGCGAATGTCTTTTTATCCAAGCCCGCCAGTTCGCATGAAATTGTCTCGACGGTTGAAGGATTGATTGGCAGCCCGGCATGAACCGCAGCGCGCAAGTAGAAATTAATCAAGACCTACGCCGGTTGCGACTCATGATCGATTCGCTTCCAACGCCAACCTTGATTGAGGATGAAAACCGCGCGCTCGTCTGCGTCAACCAAGCGTTCTGTGATATGTTCCAAATCGTTGCTTCGCCGGATGATCTGATCGGTGCAGATTGCGCGCAAGCGGCAGAATACGCCAAACCTTTGTTTTCGGAACCGGAGACGTTCATCGCCGGTATTAACTGGGCGCTTGCTTCACGCCAGCCGATCAAAGGCGAGGTGATACCGCTAAAAGATGGGCGCGTACTGGAACGCCGCTATATGCCGCTGTATCTTGATGGCACGTATCAGGGGCATTTCTGGCAGTACGAGGACATCACCGAGCGGCATGTGATGGCGCGCGAATTGGAAGCCTCGCGGGATCGCGCATGGGAATCATCACGCCTAAAGTCGGAATTTCTGGCGATGATGAGTCACGAAATCCGCACACCGATGAACGGGGTGATCGGCATGGCGGAGCTGCTGCTTTCGACTAATCTGGACGAAACACAGCGCGATTACGCCACGATGATTTACGAGGAATCGAATGCGCTGCTGAGGATTTTGAACGACATCCTCGATTTTTCGCGCATCGAAGCGGGTAAAGTCGTGCTCGATCCTGTGCCGTATTCTGTTTATGAGTTGTGCGCGCATATCGCTGAGATCGCGCGGCGACAGGCGGAGCGTAAAGGATTGGCATTCCATGTGGTACTGCCGCCGGGGATTCCGGTATTGTTCGGGGACGGCGGACGCTTACGCCAGATCGTGATCAACCTGATCACGAACGCGATCAAGTTCACGAAAAAAGGGTCGGTATCGCTGATTGTCGAGGCAGAAACGGCAGCAGATCAACAAATCCTGCTCCGCATTCATGTGCGAGATACGGGAGTCGGCATCGAGCCGGAAAAAATCCCGGCGCTGTTTGAGCCGTTCATACAGGGAGACAGTTCGACAACGCGGCAGCACGGCGGAACGGGTTTGGGGCTGGCAATCGTCAAGCGCTTGGTGACGCTGCTTAACGGTGAAATTGACGTGACGAGCGAACCGGGACACGGCAGTACGTTTACGGTGTCCGTCACGATGGATCGCTCCAGCGACAGCAGCAGCGCATTTGCTACGTCATCAAAGGCGGTGCAGTGGTCAGCGCCGCTCCCCAAAGCGACGGATAGTTCAAAACGGATTCTCGTCGTCGAGGATAACGCCGCCAATCGTCAACTGACGATGGACTACCTGCATATGCTCGGTTATCACAATCTGCAATTTGCCGAAGACGGCGAAGAAGCGGTTGAACTGGTGCAGGCGGCGAATGAACACCCATTCGCGCTTATTTTGATGGATATTCAACTGCTGCGCGTGGACGGATTGACCGCCACCCGCATGATCCGCACCAGTGAAGCGGAGAGCAACCGTCATACGCCGATCGTCGCGCTGACCGCACATGCAATGGCAGAAGACCGCCGCGCATGTCTCGCGGCGGGGATGGATGATGTGTTGGTGAAGCCCGTCCAGCGGGCGAGTCTGCTCAAGGTGCTGACGACTTACGTCAGCCTGCATAACGGCGGGTAAGCTACGGTACGAAGATTTTTAGTACCGGAATGCGCTTGATCACCGAAATGATCGCTATCGAAAGCGCGAGCGTAACACCCGCCGTCAGCGGGATGCCGACCAACGGCGAAAATGTCATCGAATTGATTTCGATACCGAAGCGCCCGCTTCCGATCGCCTCCATGATCAACACATGGACGAAATAAACACCCAGACTGCATGACGCCAACAGCTTGACCGCCCACGCGACCGGGGGCAGCCGCTGAAAAATCACGTCCCACGGTAGGCTTTTCAGGAATAGGAACATGCCGATCGACACGATCACCATATTGAAGCCGAGATTGTTCAAGAAGAACGTATCCAACCGCCCTTCTTGCGCTATCGTCATCGCGTGAACAGCGTATTCGGTGATCAACAGCGTTACTGAAACGATCAGCAGCGCGGGGAGCATATATTTGGGCTTCAGCACGGTATCGCGCAGATAGTAGCCCAGCAGGAAATACCCGGCGTAGTTGGTCATCACCACAAAGTCGATGCCGAACTGCACATCAAACACGCGCCCGATCGTCGGAAGCACGGTAATCGTGATGAACCACACGATCAAGAAATAGCGCAGGTTGGATCGGCTGGCGTGCTGAACATAGACTCGCAGCACCGGGGTCGCCAGATACAGCCCCAAGATCATCGTAATGAACCACATGTGATAATACACGGGTCCTTTCAAGACGGCGTTTACCATTTGATTTCCGGTCAGAGTTTCGCCCTGAAACCACACACGCCAGAACAGATACACCCCCGCCCATCCGATAAACGGGATCAACACCTTCATGAAGCGCTTTCTAAAAAACTCCCCAAGCGGTTGATCAGCTTTGGCAGTCAAAAGCAGCATCCCGCTGATCATCGTGAAGATCGGCGGACCGCCTTTTGAGAAGGCGTGATACATATTGGAAATCCACCAATCGATCGGCGCGATCGTGTTGTAGTGCGGCGCAAGCACCGACGCGACATGGATAAACACGACGATCGACATGGCATAGGCGCGCACGGGTTCAACGAACATCACCCGGTTGGCTTTGGCGGCGGTCTTGGCGGGTGCTGCCGCCGCTGGCACGGATACGGCGGCAGCCGCAGCAGATTGAAGATCGACTACTTGTTGAGACATCGAATATCCTTCTTCACTTTACGATCCCGCGCCGATCACCAACCGGAAATTGGCAAACGAGACATTCCCGCGATAACTGAGCAAGCCGATATAGCCGCTTCCGTTTTGCAACGGCAGGTCGCTTTGCATGGGCATATCATCGACCACAATGTCGTATAAATCGCCGCGCACGATCAGCGTAAGGGTACGCGTCAGCGAATCGGATGCGGGGAGCGGCTGACCGCCTTCATACTGGAAGTTGGCGGCGGCATCGTACCAGCCCCATAAAATTTCCTGCCCGTTCTGGTGAAAGCGCACCATCTGGCTTTCGGCAAGGCTGTCACGCTGGCGCATATGAAAGACCAATCCGCCGCCCGCTTCCGGCACATCAGCGGACGAAGGCAGGGTTATATCAACGGTGACGATATAGCGTTCGCCTTGAATGCCGCTGGCAGTCAAGAAATCGACCCGATCCAGTGCCCGCTGGGTGATGATGCCGTTTTCGCGCACCCAATCGCCGCTCATGCTGGTGAAACTGGTTTCGCTTTCGGCGGGCGGTGCGGCAGTCGGCTCGACGACGGCGGGGGCGGCGGGCGGTTCGACCACCGCAGGCGCAGGCGCGGGCGGGTAGAGCATCAAGAACATCAGCGCGTTACCGCTCAAAAACACGACGCTGGCGACTATGACCGCTGTCACAACGGTTTTCAGCGGCATCAACGATGGAGAGGTTTGGTTAGCCATAAAAAGTCCGCTTATGCGACGAAAATCCAGTTAACGAATACGCTGGTTAGCACGCCGAGCAGGACGCTGAAACTGATCAACAGCAGACGATCCAGCCATTGATAACGCCCCCACAAGCCGAGCATCATAAACATCGGGAAGATCACGAGCGCGTAACGCGAAAGACTGCCTGTTCCACTCGATGCCGGGATCAGGATCGAGATGATGCAGTAAAGCCCGTAACTTGCGCCTAATCTGCGCCAGATGGCGACGGCGATAAACAGCACGCCGAAAAACGCCGCCAGATCGATCATGACGTGATACCAGATTTCTCCGGTCAAGAAGTTGCCGCGCAAAAATCCGGTCAGGTCGCGCCACACGATCGCCAACGGTCCGAGCATTTCGCGTCCCCATGCGCTTTGCGTGGTCGAAAACGCGACCGGATCGTTAAACTGCACCTTGAGGAAAATCATGTAGCTGATCATGCCGAGCGGGATCATGAACAGGATGAGCAGATTCACCCAATCGCGGCGAATGCCTGTAAGCAGATTGCGCCACGCGACCGGCTTATAGATCGTCGTGAGCGTCCACCCGTGCGATCGCAGCCATTCCAGCCCGACCACGCCCCACATCACCACGCCAACGATGCGCGCCGCCGATGTGATCATGCCGAACAGCGCCGCCCATACCCACAGCCGCCGCCGCGCAAAATACATCGTGCCGATCACCAGCATGAGGAAGGCGCTTTCGGTATACACCGCTGTGAAAAAGAATGATGTTGGGAATGCGGCGATGTAAAAAACGGCTCGGCTTGCCGCGCCAGAATCCTTGAATTCGAACTCGGTCAAGCGGTACAGAAAGATCAACGCGCCGAGGAAACACAGATTGCTCACCAGCACGCCAGCGGCGAGCGGACTGCCCGCGAACGGCGTTAAAAAGCTGACGAGAAGCGGATAAACCGGAAAGAACGCAACCGAGCTTTGCAAACCGGGCGCGAAGTAATAGCCATCGGTGACGATGCGGAGATAAAACGCGCTGTCCCACCGCGCCCAGACATCGAGAAAAACGTTATTCGCGTTGACGTGATACAAGCCGTCGCCCGCCATGCCGGGGATCGCAATTTCTGCCAGATACGCGCTCAAGAACACGATGAAACGCGTGATCAAGAAGGCGAGTAAGGGGCGTGTGATCCAATGATATTTCGGCTGGTTGATCGCGCCGATCACGCGGGTGACGCGCTCACGCAGCGGCGCAAACCGTTGTTGAAACTGCTGGATCGCCTGCATGATTTACGAATCCCCCAGCGTAAGCTGCATATTTGAGAAGGTGACAACGCCGCTGTAACTGATCAAGCCAATCCAGCCTTGATCGCCTGTAATCGGTAGGTTTTCCCCGATCAGCGCATCATTCACGCGCACGTCATACGCCGCACTGCGAACGGTGATCGACAGCGTGACGGGTGCGCCGGGGGTGAGCGTCAACGGTGCGCCGCCGCTGCCGACGAATACGCCTTCGGTGTTGTATTCGCCCCAGAAGATTTCCGATCCGCCGCTGCCAAAGCGCACCATCGATCCGCCGCGCAGATCGTCGCGCCCTGTCATGTGAAAGATCAAACCGCCGCCCGCCTGTGGATTATCGGAAGGCAGTTGAATATCCACGCTCAGCGTGAATGTCTCGGCGGCGACTCCGGTTCCGGCGAAATAATCGGTGAGTTCGAGCGCGTTCTGTGTCACGGTTGAACCATCGACGCGCCAATCGCCTGTCGCTAATGTGCTGTCGATGCCGCTGGCAAACGCGGCGGAGTCGGCTTCTGCTTCGGCGCTCGGCGCGGCGGCAAGCCCGCTTACGCTGACCGATTCAAACGCGGTCACACTCTGCGAAGCGGTCAAGCCGATAAAACTGCTGGCGTTCGGCGTATTGAGCGGGATATTTTCCGCCACCACTGCGCCATCAAGCCGCACGGTGTAACTTTCGCGTCCGACATTGACTTCAAGGGCGTGTGTATCCGCGCCGGGGGCGGCAGCGGTGGCGCTCCCCTGTCCGTTAAACACGCCGTTGGCATCGAAATACCCCCACGCCACCACCGTGCCGTCTTCAAAATAGCGCACCATCGTTCCGCCGTTTTTCGAACTCGCGGTGGGCAGGTTGAACAACACACCGCCGCCCGTGCCTTGACGATGCGTGAGCGCGGCGCGCAGCGTATACGGCGCGGTAAACGGCACATTTAAGCCGATGCTGAGGTCAAAACCTTCGGGCTGTGTTTGCACGAGCGCACCTGTTTCAAACTGCCATGCGCCGCTGATCGTCGTCCACTGCGATTGGTCGCCATCTTCGCTGAATTCCGTGCCGTAGAGCGCGGTTTCGCTCACCGTAGGGGCGGCGGTCGCTTCGGGCGCGGCGGTTTCTGTCGTCACAGGGGCGGGCGTGGAGGTTTGCTGCGGATCAAAGGCTTCGACGCGCAGATCATCAAATCCAACTTGCGCCGCCGCTGTCAACAAGCCGACACCGCCGCCTTGATACTGAAGCGCGACATCAGAAGCGACGGGCTGACCATCTACCAGCAGGGTATAAACGCCCCCGCTCACACGCACGCCGAGCAAATGCGGTGCAGGATCACGCGGTGCTAAGTTCAAGCGCACGCTCCCCTGACCGATAAACGCGCTGGCGTCGTCGAAAAAGCCGTAGATCAACCACCATGAGTCGCCATCGGCATTAAAACGCGCCATGTGACTTTTCTGGCGCGTCCCCGGCTGTTGGGCGTTGAACAGAATTCCGCCGCTGTGTTCGCCGTCCAGATAGCGGACGGTCGTCTCAAAAATGTACGACTGATCGGCGGGGATTTCGAGCGGGATCACCGTGCCGAGGTCAAAACCGCTGGTACTGAGCTGTACCAGCATCTCATCGCGCACTTCCCAATCGCCGCCAAACGGAACATAGGCGCTGATCGTGTTCGGATCGGTGTAATCGGCATAATAGGGAAACGCCAGCGGCGGCGCTGATTGCTGGGGCGCAAGACGGGTATACAAGCCTAAATTCAGCACTATCAGCACCAGCGCCGCTAAACCGAGCGGCAGCCATGTCGTATGAAATGTCGGTTTCTCAAGCATATCGATCCTTTATTTACCGGGTGACGGCGACAGCATCCAGCGCGAACTGCGCTCGGCGGGCAGGTGGCGCACGGGCAATTCTTGATTGAGCAGTTGGTGGATCAGGTTGACGATCAAAAAGGGACTGTAAACATGCCCTCCGGCGGCGGTCTGCCGCGCTTCGATAGCGCTGCGGAGTTCGGCGGCGGATGTGCCGGGAAAACGGGTGTGCGTACTGCCAACGGTCGGCATGTAGTGGGTATCACTGCCGCCTGTTTCGGCGCGTTTTGACCAACGGCGGTTACGCATCCGTGTGAGTCGATTGGAGATGAGTTCGGTGGGGGTTCCGTTGCGGACTTCGACCGCATCGAATGGCAGTTCAGCGATCAACCGCCCGACGCCCTTCATGCCATCGCCGCGCAGCAGGATCGGCGCGTGCGCGTAAGGATGCGCAGCGATCGCCAGCCCGCCCTGCTCGTGAATTGCGGCGATCGTTTCGGCGGCGCTCATTTTCGGCGGGATATCCTGCTCAACGAACAGCGCGAGAATATCGCCATCAACGGATGTAACTTCCGTGCCGACGATGACTTCAAACGGACGGAAATCACGGGCGAAATGACGGGCATATGCCGCCGCGATCAGCGCTCCCGCGACCGTATCATGATCGGTTACGGCGATCACATCCAGATCGGTGCGCATCACCGCAAATTCGATTAACGCTTCGGGCGACATCAATCCATCGGAGAAAAACGTATGGGTGTGGAGATCAGCTTTGCCCTGTAGATGCATCATCGTGAGTGCCTTGTAACAGGAGGTTTAACCTCATATTACGCTCATGCGAGGCACTATTACATTGAGGTTATGAGGGCATATCCTCTATTCACGATTTTTTCACAAGTTTCAAATGAGTTTGTTTTGATGCTCCGCTTCCCCCTCAACGATCGCAAGCAATCGAGAGGGGGAAAGGGAGAAGGGGATTAGTTTATTATTCGCCCGGCAGGGTCAGAACACCGCGCACAAATGCGCTTTCTTCGCTGTACCACGCACTCACGCTGCTTTGACCGAACAATGCGAAAACCAGATCAAACTGCTGAAGCTCGGTTTGCGACATCATGGGTTCGAGCGCATCCCGAATTTCGGAGAAGGAGCCGCCGAGGATATACGCCGCTATCACCGCGTTATCCGGCACATATGCCCGCGCCGCTTGATATGCCGGATCGCCGTCCATCCCGCCATCCGGGGCGAGCGCATGCCGCGCCATTTCGCGCGTGCCGATCACAAATACATGCTCGTCACTTCCGATCACGATGTCGAACGGATCGAAATCGTCGCCCGTAACGGTGATCGCCCATGCTTCGCCGCCGCCGATCGTCTCTTGAGCGACGGTGATTCCGTCTGCATCGCTCAAGAAGTTCTCCAACACATCACCTAATCCGGCAACAGTCGCTGCCGCCGCTTCGGGATTCGATTCGGCATCCACGATCAAAGCAAATTCGATGGGGAACGCGGAGGTTCTTCCGGTTGCCGCCAGATCCGCCGATACTCCATCACTCATGCCGAGCGCCATCACGAAATCGCCATCCATCCATGAGAGGATGTCTTCGCGCAAATCCAATCCGGTCAGCCCTTCGATGAATTCGCCCGCCATCGCCATCTGGCGCATCTGGCGATCGAATTCCTCGGGATCGACTCCGCTCGCTTCCAGCATTTCCATTTGTGCTTGAATCGCAGTTGTAAAGCTGGCTTCGGCATCTTCAACATATTGACGCAGATTCGCCATCTGGAAAACCAGCGGCGTTCCAGCGGGGACATACTGCACGAATGTGGGATCGACCGTGCTGTAGGCAGCATAGTCAGGAATAGGGTAGCCGGTTGCCGCCAGCACTGCCGGATCAGGGAGCGGCTGCACCATATCCATCACCAGCGATCGATCATCGAGGATGGTGAAGCCGTACACCTGCACGGCTGCAAGTTCGCTCACCATGTTGACCAATTGATCCATCGACTGCATCGTTGCGCCGCTCAAGCCGCTCATGGATGCGCTCATCAACGCGACATACAGTTCGCCGTATTCAAGGTACATGACCGCGTTATAGGTCGATTCCGGCAGTTGAGTCAGGTTTTCGGTGAACTCGGGTAACTGATCGAGGGTGGGCACACCTGCAACCGGGAGCGCACCGCTCACGGACGCGATAAACAGCGTGTCGTCGGTGATCATCACCAATGGATCAGTGCCGTAAGTACGCGGCACGGGATCAAACAGGATATAGGTTTCCGTTTCTTCGATTTCGTAGTCGTTGTATTGCAACATCTGACGCCAAACGGCGGCGGCTTCGTCGCGATCGGTCACGTCGAGCACGAACAGCCAAGGTGTCAACGCGTCATTTTGCGGCTTATCATCCGCCAGATCAACAAGGTTGGTGACGCCAAACGCGGCGGTATTGCCCATCCACGAGCGGATCGTTTCGTCGAACGTCTCGCCCGAACTGCTGAGCAACCCGCGATCGAGTTCTTCGACCAATGTAGAATCAAAACCGAGATCAAGCTGCTGAT
>CALBRY010000036.1 GCA_937927665.1 uncultured Chloroflexota bacterium | reverse complement strand
TTACGGGTGGGGCTTATTTGGTGGCGCGGTTCGTGATCGCTTTTTCGATTTCGACGGCGAACAGGATAATCGACGCCAACCCGAAGCCGATCGCGAGTTCCGGTGCGCCCAGCGGGAATGTTTCGAAGATCGTTTGCATAAATGGCAGATAGATCACGCCTAGCTGAAGCGCAAACGTCAGGATGACTGCGAACAACATAAAGCGGTTCGCGCCGAATCCGCGACGGAAGAAGGATCGCTTTTCCCCGCCCGAAATCGCCATCACATGGAAGATTTGACCCAATGCCAGCACGGTAAATGCGAGTGTTCGCGGAATACGTTCGGCTTCGTCGATGATCGCGTTACCTGATCCACCTTCTTCGCCGCTGGTTTCTTCGCCTTCGGCGATTGCGAGTGTGCTGCTCAGGCGTGTTTCGGGCGAAAGCTCGTCCCAGTTTTCGGGCACGAGTTCTTCGTCTACCAATTCGACCAGTTCAACGCGGCTAAGCTGTTCAATGCCTAACGTGCTGCTGAACGGAACAAGTCCATGTGCGCTGTGACCATAAATGAATGCACCGAGCGTCAATATGGCGAGCAAAACAGCACGCCAGATGATCCGTGTGCCGATCCCGTGCGCGAATATGCTCTCGTTGACGGGGCGCGGGGGACGCTTCATCACGCCGGGTTCAGCCGGATCAAAGCCGAGGGCAATCGCGGGGAGTCCGTCCGTTACAAGATTGACCCACAAAATCTGAATCGCCAGAAGCGGAATCGGCAATCCGACGAGGATACCGACGAACATCACCAGAATTTCACCGACATTGGATGAAAGCAGGAAGAGGACGAACTTACGGATATTGTCGTAGATTGTGCGTCCTTCTTCGACAGCGGCGACGATCGACGCGAAGTTATCATCGGTCAAGACCATATCCGCCGCGCCCTTGCTGACTTCGGTTCCGGTAATGCCCATTGCGACGCCGATATTCGCCTGTTTGAGCGCCGGAGCATCGTTCACGCCGTCACCTGTCATGGCGACGATTTGCCCCTGTGATTGCAGCGTTTTGACCAAGCGGAGCTTATGTTCCGGCGAGACGCGGGCAAAAGCTGACGTGTGGCGGACGGCTTCGCCGAGTTGATCATCGTTCATCTTCTCGATCTGCGCGCCTGTGACCGCTTTTTCGCCCTGATTGATGATTCCTAGATCGGTAGCGATGGCTTCTGCGGTGAGCGCATGATCGCCGGTGATCATGATCGAACGAATGCCTGCATCTTTCGCAGTCTGTACAGCGGCTTTCGCTTCGGGGCGTGCCGGATCGACAATGCCGATCAAGCCAACGAGGTTCAAATCACGCTCGATCTGCTCGGTGATTTCGCCGGGTACGGTTGTGTGTACCCGATAGCCAACGCCAAGCACGCGCAGCCCTTGACTCGCCATGCGGTCGATCTGCTTGTGCCAATCGCGGCGGCGCTCCGGGGTCAGCGGCTTGATCCCATCGGGCATGTGTTCACCGGATGCCCATTCAACCAGCCGATCGGGTGCGCCTTTGGTGATCGCTACAAAATCGCCTGTGCCGAATAGTTCACCCGCTTCAGGGGTCATGACATCGTGGATGGTTGTCATGGCTTTACGTTCGCTGCTGAATGGAAGTTCCGAAACGCGGGGGAGGTCTTTCTCCAACGATTCCCGCGTCCAGCCAACTTTTTGCGCCGCGATGAGCAAAGCGCCTTCGGTGGTATCACCAACTACTTTAACCGTGCCATCGTCACATGATTCAAGATAAGCGTCTGTCGCAAGCGCCATTGCTTTGAGAAAACGTCCAACGGGCGTATCGGTATTGGGATCAAGCTCTTTGCCGTTTTCGATAAAATCGCCTTGATCGCTGTAGCCGATACCAGTCACTTGTACGTCCTCGTGACCGGGAAGGCTGAGGAGAGTCGCGGTCATTTCGTTCTTGGTCAGCGTACCCGTTTTGTCAGAGCAGATTGTCGTGACCGAACCAAGCGTCTCAACAGCGGGGAGGCGACGGATCAAAGCATGGCGCTTGACCATGCGCGCCGCACCCAGTGACAAACTCACGGTGATGATCGCCGGGAGTCCTTCCGGTACAGCGGCGACGGCAAGGCTGATCGAGGTGATCAACATGTCGGCAAGGCTAAAACCGCGCAGCAAGCCTGCGATAAATACGATCACCACGATGATGAGCGCGGCACGCACCAGCACCACGCCGAGCTTGTCGATACGCTCTTGAAGCGGGGTGCGGGTTTCCTCGACATTCATCAGCATGTTGGCGATTTTGCCGAGCTGCGTTTTTAGTCCGGTTTCGGTGACGACCATTTCACCGCGTCCATAGGTGACGCTTGTGCCCATAAAGACGCTGTTGGTACGGTCGCCAATGCCTACATCCTCATTACCGGGGAGCGCGTCGATCTTCTTGTAGACCGCCTGCGATTCTCCGGTTAACGCGGCTTCTTCGATTTGCAAATTCACACTGTTGACTAAGCGACCATCTGCCGGGATGCGATCGCCTTCGCCAAGCAGGACGATATCCCCCGGAACCAGATCGGCGGCGCTGACCTGTTCGACTTTTCCGCCACGACGCACGCGCACCAGCGGCGTTTGCATCGAACTGAGCGCGGCGAGCGCTTGTTCGGCGCGGTATTCCTGATACGTGCCGAGCGCGGCGTTTAGGATAACGATTACGAGGATGACCAGCACATCCTTGACATCACCCAGAAACAGCGAAACAACAGCGGCAGCTATCAGGACGATCACCATCACATTTTTGAACTGCCCGATGATCAGGCTGAGCAGGTTGGTACCTTCACCTGTGGGGAGTTCATTTTTGCCGGTTTCGCTCAACCGCTTGGCGGCATCGGCAGAGCTTAAGCCGCTTTCGATGGAAGTATTAAGCTGCTGTTCCGTTTCCGAGACGGATAAACGAAAGAAATCTGGCATCGGCGTCCCTTTGCAGTAAGTTATTTCCACGATTGTGAGTATTTGCTTCTCCGGGAAGCAATTCACACTACTATGATCACATTTTCCGTTCTATACAAGGGAACGATGGCGGAATCGCGGGTAGGACGTTGCACGCATCCCATCGACATGCACCGCGCATACAATTAGGAGCACTGGCAGTCTACAGATAGGCATCCGCATGATTATGATCCAAATTCCGGGCGGTGTTCCCGGTACGACGCCGCCTCTCGGTCCGATCGTCCCGACTGATCCCCCAACACCCATGCCAATCGATCCCCCTGTTCCGCTTCCCGCTGATCCGCCGCTTCGCACACCGATCGATCCGCCTCAACCTTTCATTCCGGTTGACCCGCCGACGCCGAGTCCAACTGATCCGCCGCTCCCAACGCCGATTGACCCGCCTGTTCGCCCACCAACACCCGATCAACCGCCAACAATTGATCCGCCGATGCCGACCCCCATCGATCCGCCGATTGTGCCACCTATCGAACCACCGCCGACTGATCCGCCCGTGGGTGCTTGACCGGAAAAGGGGGGCACGAAAATTTGCGCCATGCGAAATTATGTTCTATCATTGAGGTGTCATTCGCGGCAGAATCGAGGACATAATGGCGATTGATTTGAAAGCGGCACGCGATTTCGTTTACCAGAATGGTACCCTGTGGGAACGTGCATTGTTCGCCTATTTGTTTCAAGGCGGCAGTGTAGAGCGCCTGCAAAGCTGCCTGCGGGCTTACAAGAATCCTGATAACGGCTATGGTCACGCTCTGGAGCATGATCTTCGCTGTCCCGAATCGCATCCGGCGGCGCTGGAATTTCTGCTCTCCGTCATGGTCACGTTTAGGATTCCGCCGGGTGATCTACTGCATGGCACGGCGGAATGGGTCGAAGCTAATCAAAATGAAGACGGTTCGCTCAGGAATCCGCCCGCGCTGCTCGATTATCCGCTCGCGCCGTGGTGGACGGGTGATGGTGGGCAAACCATTCCTGATTCAATCGTCGGGAATTTAATGTCATACCGGGAGATGACCGATCGTGTCTTTGAAAATACGCTTAAATGGACGGCGGTTAATCTTACAGAGGAAAGAATCCGCGCAAACGATTGGCTTTTCATGGCATATCATGCCTATGATTTTTATAAGAACGTGGTGATTGCCCCGGATCACGATCGCTTGTGGACAGCGGCTCAAGAAAATATTGTCGCCTGTGCGGAGGCGGCGCGCCCTGATCAGTATTATCAGATTTTGCGCTTCGTGCCTGATCCAACGCTCAAGAATCTGACTCATCCACAGATTCCCGATGTGCTGGTAAATAAGATGCTGGATCATCTGGAGACGGCACAACAGCCGGATGGAAGCTGGCATGACGAACACACTCTGCCGCAGTGGTATCCCTACACAACGATCCTCGTGCTGTTTGGGCTGCGAAATCACAAGCGGCTCGGTTGAATCAAAAAGGACAGGGGAGTCCCCCTGTCCTTCGTCTTTCTCAACTCAAGATCACACCTGTTTACATGTACGACTGCATCAGCTTAGCGAGCGCATCCTGTGACGGACGGAGCTTTTCGGCTGGCAGGCTAACGAGCGGCGTATTGACAATGCCGAGCGTTTCGCCGTAGACAGGACGCGGTTCTTCGTAGTAAATCAATCCGGTCAGGAACAACTGATCGGTTTGCGATTTTTCGAGCGTCGCAATGGCTGAGGAACGGTTGCGCGGATCGTGCGACTGTTCGAGCTTCTTCAGCTTGATGAACGAGCCATCGTGCATTTCGACTTCGATCATTTCGCCCGCATCGTAATCGCCAACGGTGATTTCTTCACGCTCCGGGACATATCCCTTTGGCATGTAGTCGATTTCATGGAGCGCGATTTCGTTCTTCTTGCCGTAATCGTAGCTCTTATTGCCCTTCGGATCGTTGTTGAACGTCACACACGGGCTGATAATGTCGAGGACGGCTGTACCGCGATGGCTGATCGCTGCCTTGATCAACGTTTGCACCTGCTTGGCATCACCGCTGAACGAGCGCGCGACGAATGTTGCGCCGCCGATGATTGCCTCAAGGCACAGGTCGATCGCAGGGAGTTCGTTACGCCCGTAGTATTTGAGTTCCTGACCTTCGTCAGACGTGGCGCTGAACTGCCCCTTCGTCAAGCCGTACACGCCGTTATTCTCGATGATGTACACGAGCGGCACATTGCGGCGGATGAGGTGCTTGAATTGACCAAAACCGATGCTGCCCGTATCGCCGTCACCGCTGACCGCAATCGCAACGAGATCGTTATTGGCGAGTGTCGCGCCTGTCGCCACGGACGGCATACGTCCGTGGACGGCATTAAAGCCATGCGAACCCTTCAGGAAGTATGCGGGGGTCTTGCTGGAGCAGCCGATACCGCTCAGCTTGATCACCCGATACATTGGCAGAGACAGATCATAAGCGGCGCTGATGATCTGGTTGGAAATCGAATCATGACCGCATCCGGGACACAGCGTACTGGTCGCGCCGCGGTAATCTTGACGTTCTAGCCCAAGTGCGTTCGGCATCGTTGTTTTTCCCTTACTCTCTTAAGACGTGCTGATTACGCCTGCTTCTCGATCGCCATCACCTGATCAAACACCCACTGCGCGCTCATCGGCAGTGTATCGCCGCACGGCAGGGACTTCACATGACGCATGTCATCCGAAATTTCCATGCGGAGGATTTGCGCCATCTGACCATCGAAGTTGTTCTCGATCACGTAGACGCGATCGTGAGTGAGCGCGAACTCATGAACGCTTTGTGCCAGCGGAAGCGCACGGATACGCATGTAATTCGTCTGCACGCCCGCCGCCGCGAGCAAATCGCGTCCTTCGGCAATTGCCGAATCATTCGATCCGTAGCTGATGATGCCGATTTTGACTGCCGGATCCCGATCGACCACTGGCTGCGGGAGCGAGGCGCGCGCGCTTTCGATTTTGTAGCGCAGACGGGTCATGTTTTTCACCCAATCGTCGCCGCGCTCGCTGTAGACTGCCATATCATTGTGACCTGTTCCACGCGTGAAGTAAGCCGCGCGCGGGTGGTTTGTGCCGGGAATTGTGCGATAGCCGACACCGTCGCCATCGTAATCCTTGTAGCGTCCCCAATCACCCTTTTCGGAGATGAAGGCTGACAACTGCTCGGCATCGAGGAGTTTGCCACGATTGATCGGCTGTTCCGGATAATCGAACGGGTCGCTCATCCACAGGTTCATACCCAGATCAAGGTCGCTCAGGACGAATATAGGTGTCTGAAGCTGATCCGAGTATTCAAACGCACGCCAGCCGAATTCAAAGCATTCCTTCACGGTTCCGGGGAGCAGAATCGGATGGCGTGTATCGCCATGACTGAGGAAGTGCGTGAAAATCAAGTCGCCTTGACTGGTGCGCGTGGGCAGCCCGGTGCTGGGTCCCATACGGGTGATATCCCAGATCACGCATGGGATTTCTGCGTAGTATGCGAGTCCGGCGAATTCCGCCATCAAGCTAAGACCGGGTCCGCTGGTCGCAGTCATCGAACGAGCGCCAGCCCAACCCGCGCCGATGATCATCCCGATTGCGGAAAGTTCATCTTCCGCCTGAGCGATAGCGACTGTGCTTTTGCCTGTTTCGGGATCACGACGCAAATTGAGATTTTCCAGCACGCCATCAACGACGCTGGTTGATGGCGTGATCGGATACCATGCGACGACGGTTAGACCGCCGAAGAGTGATCCGAGCGCCGCTGATTCATTGCCTTCGATCAAAATCTTGCCCTGTGTCGCGTTCATCGGCTCAAACCGGAACGGGTCAGATTTGACAAGATTTTCTTTCGACCACTGATACGCTAACTCGGCGACTCCGAAGTTCATCTGAGTCGGTTTTTCTTTGTTATTAAATTGATCGAGCAGCGCGCGGCGGATCATGTCCATCGGAATATCGAACAGGGCGGCGACAGCACCGACGTACACCATGTTCGAGATACGATCGCGGAAATCGGTCGGGATTTGTGCCTGTGTGACCAATTCTTTGACCGGGACTTCGTAATAAATCACGTCGCTGCGGCTCTTACCCCATTTCCAATCCGATGGGATGATGACGACGCCGCCGGGGGGCAGGTTTGCGATATCTTCCGCCGCGGTATCTTGATTAAATGTTACGGCGACTTCGATCACTGCCTTACGCGCGACGTATCCGTCTTTGCTGGCGCGGATGGTATACCACGTCGGCAAGCCTTTGATGTTCGAAGGGAACAGGTTCTTCCCGCTGACGGGGATGCCCATGCGAAACAGCGACCGGATGATCACGGCGTTCGACGTTTGGCTGCCCGAACCGTTCTTGGTGGCGACCATGAGGGCAAAGTCATTGACGACGGGTTGATTCGCCGCCTGCATTTGAACGTTCGTTTGCGCTTCTACTGCCATAATTGGTTCTCTTACTCCTATCCGTCTCCTGAAATAAAAGCTACGGGGTGGTATTTGCTGGGGCAGCCGCCGCCCGCTGCTCGATCATTTGCATACGCGGCTGATGACGAAGCAACTGCGTGTGTTCGACGAAAAGCTGACGCGCTCGTTCGTAATCCGCCGCGCAGATAGCATCCAAAATGCGTTCGTGATAATCCCATACTTGACGATGGTAATCGTAGTCTGCGTAACGGTTCAGTTCGACTGCTTCGTAGGCATCCCAATATGCCTCCAACAGACCCATCACGAACGGGTTTTCCAGCCGCTTAAACACCGTCAAATGAAAACGGCGGTGTTCCTGACTGGGGATGATGATGTTTGCCCCTAACAGCTTCTGGCGCGCGCTTTGCACACAGTCGCGCATTTCTTCCTTGTCCTCGTCGGTCAGACGTTCACATGCTTCGTGCCAAAATGCGGTTTCGATGTGGTTGCGAAGCTGACCGAATAACTCGAAGCTGCCCGGTTCAAGTGCCAGCGCGCAGTACAGGCTCAAACGCACGGCGGGGGTAAACGAATAGTCTCGCATACGCATCCCGGTTTTGGAGCGAACTTCTACCAGCCCCAGCGCGCGCGCGACTTCAAGCTGTTCGCGTACTTTGCTGATGCTGATGCCGAGATGCTCTTTATCCTGTAATTCGTTAATCGTCGGCAAACGATCACCGGCACGGTAGCCGTTTTTGACGATGTAATCCAGCAGTTCTGAGTCGAGGGCAATTTGCGGCATAATCAGCAAGTGGGGTATTTATCTGATCAATCGGTTTAAAAGGATTAAAAGGATTGTATCCCGCCTTTTGCAGTTTGTCCATGTCGATTCATGAGATTCTACAAATGGGGCATTTTTACAAAGAGTATACAAAGCTATACAACATTACAGCGGTCATAACGAGTAAGCTGTGACACTATACACAATTGGAGTGATAGGCTGAAATGGTAAAACACCTCAAGTTAACCGGAAGTCTGCTCGTTGTTCTGCTCGTTTTGTTGACCAGTGCCGGAGCGATATTCGCTCAGGATGCCGTATCGGACGGTGTTCTAACGGTCGGCAGTCCAGCGATCGGGCAGATCACCGCCGAAAAATCAACGCTTCGCTATACGTACGCAGTCGCGGGATCGCAGACTGTCAGCCTGCAAGCGTTGAGTGATAGCGTTCAGCCCACACTGCGGATTCTGCGCGGAAGCGACGTGATCGAAGAAGATACGAATTTGAACGGCGCGACGACACTTACGCTGAATGTGTTTCTGAGCGCGGGAACGTATACCGTCGAGGTCGGGTCGGCAAATGCAGCGGTTGGCACGGTCTTTACGCTGATTGAAAACGAGAGTCCTGTTCCGGTAGAAGCGCTGTTTCCGCAGATGTTCTCCGGCGGACAGGTTAGCCCGGAAAATCCGGCAGCGGCGTTTAGCTTTGGGAGCTTTACCGAAATCGCGCTGCTGTATGTTGACAGCGTAAATATTGATCGTGCGCCGCTGGTACGTGTCGTGAATACGCTTACAGGGGATGTTGTCGCCCAGATGAGCGGCGGGTTACTTAGTCTTCGACTGCGGTTCCCGGCGGGTACGGCTACGTATGCGCTCGAAGTGGTTCACAGCGGCGGATCAGAACTGGCAGAAGGATTTTCGGTCTGTCTGACGTACGTTTCTAATCTTTCGTGCGAAACCTCCGCGAATGTGGTGATCGCACCGGATGCTGCTTTGACACCGCTTGCCCCGGTCGTCACCGAAGAACCTGCCGCGCAAACCTGTACGGTTACATCAAATGCAGGGGGCGCGGTGAATATTCGCCAAAGCGCAACGACTGCATCGATCATCATTGGCGCGCTCCCTAATGGCGTGAGTGCCGATGTGATCGGGCGCTCACCGGATGGCGCGTTCTTTAACATCCTGTACAACGGGATCAACGGGTGGGTATCCGCGTCGGTGGTCACGGCGAACGGCGATTGTACGCTGGTTGCGACCGTCAATCCGCCTGCGCCGATCGTCCCGACAGCAGTACCGCCCACCAGCACACCGATTCCGCCGCAACCGACGGCTGTACCGCCGACGCCTGTTCCGTCTGGACCGTGCTTGATCACGCTGACAGGAGCAACACGGGTTTACACCATTCCGAACACGGATATTTCTAATCTGTTCGATGAAGTTGGGGCGGGCGGACAGCTTATCCCCACAGGGCGCTTGGCGGATAACTCGTGGTGGCACACGAATTATGCAGGCGCATGGATTCAGACAAGCACATTTGGCGTAACGGCTCAGGTGAGCGGGGACTGCTCAACGCTGCCCATTGTTTCCCCATAAGCTTGTCGTGTTATAGATTAAAAAAGGGACAAGACGCATATCTTGTCCCTTTTGCTTTGTGAGAAAATGGAATCGAAAATATCGGGTTAGCTCACGCGCTCAATGCGTGTACGCACACGGCGGACAATTTCGTCTAAATCTGTCGGGTTGTGCTGAAAATCGAGCCGATCCATTTCGATTGTGAGGACGGGGCACAGCGTCCAATCTTCGATCCATGCGGTATAGAGATGATTCAGCCGTTCCAGATAGTCACGCGGGATGGCGCGCTCGTAATCATGTCCGCGGCGCTGAATGTGATCGACAAGCGTACTCACACTTGCCTTTAAATAAACGATCAACTGGGGCGGGGGGAGAAAACTGCTTACGGCGCAGTAAAGACGGCGGTAGGCATCATAATCGCGTTCGCACATTTGCCCTTGTTCGTACAAGTTGCGCGCGAAAATCTCGGCATCTTCGTAGACGGTTCGATCTTGCACCACACTGCTAGGGTGATCCACTAACAAGCGGTGATGTTCGAGGCGTTTTCCCAAATAAAAAACCTGCGAGTGAAAACTCCAGCGCTGCATATCTTGATAGAAGTCTGACAAGTAAGGGTTTTCGGCGGCAGCCTCATAAAAAGGTTCCCAACCAAACGAATTGGAAAGGAATCGAGTCAGGGTGCTTTTTCCCGCGCCGATATTTCCGGCGACTGCGATAAATGATTTGCCAACGGTCATATGTTAAATCCTTTGACGATGAGCTTAAATTTTACATGAAAACAAGTGTTCTTGCTGGCAGAAAACGGTGAATTTTTGCATAAGTTGGGTTAGGACTCCGTATAATTAAATTGCGCGCTTAATTCAGCGTCAATCGAGGACAGTACGATGGCATCTGAAACAGAATTGATGCGAATGGGGGTTGCTGCTCTGCAATCGGGAAACCGTCAGGGCGCAATCAGCCTATTTTCGCAAGTGGTCGAGATCAACTCCTTCAACGAACAGGCATGGTTCTACCTTGCCGCCGCAGAAACCGACCCCACTACACGGAAGCGGTATTTGCAGCGGGTGTTAGAAATTAACCCGAACAATA
>CALBRY010000035.1 GCA_937927665.1 uncultured Chloroflexota bacterium | reverse complement strand
ATTACATCCGCTTGATAAACGAAGCCAACCGCTGGAATATCGACGCTGCCGCCTAACAGTCGCGCCAACTCATCGTAACGTCCGCCACCGCCAAGTATGGTTCCATCCGCGTCATGGAGATCGAACAGCATCCCCGTATAGTAGTCCCATGAGCGAGAGAGTGTAGGTTGGATGCGAATGCGTTCCGCACCGATGCCGTATGCGCTGAGTAAATCGATCATGCTGCGCCATGTGGCAAGCAGCGCCTGTGCCTCTGTGTGATCGGGTGCAATCAATTGCTCAATCGCGGTGAATGCTTCTGCCGGTGGGGCGTTAATTGCGCTGTACGCCTGCAAGAATGTGAGTGCAGCGGCGATTTGTGGACGTTCAGCGATGCGGCGGCGTTTTTGGAGTAAGCGCCGCACAATATCATGCCGCGTTCTGCCGCCCATCGTGATTCCGCGCTGTGTCGCGTCAAGCAGCACATCAAGAATATACTGCGTGCTAACCTCCGCGCCGCTGTCATCAAGAAGAGGTGCGTCCGGTGACTCTTCTGTGCCAGTGCCGAGCAGTTCATCAAGCTTCGACTGCAAGGCTGCGATCCCTTGTGTCGAATCATGAAGTGCCGAAAGATGCGACAGCAGAAATCGGCTTGTACGCGGGTCTAGCCCAAAGTGGGTGAGCAGTTCACGAAGCAGTCCGATATGACCGATGGTGATTTGTGTCGTTTGGCTGGCATAGAGATCATCTAGCCCGCGTGCCGCCATGGCGATAACTTCAGCATCTGCCGTATAACCGCCAGAGCCGATAAGTTCTGCGCCGATGGTAAAGCGCTGAAATTCTTCCGCCGATTGTGCGCTGTCCTCAAAAACTGCACCGTGAAACTGCCAGCGTACGATTTTGCCGCCGTTTGGATAATGCATGACATAAAGATGCGCCGCAGGCGCGGTAAATTCAGGTCGCAGACTTAATTCCCGCCCTCCGCGCTCAAACGTAAACAAGCGGTTGACGATCTGATCACCCGCTTTGGTGAGAAAAAGCTCCGCGTCTTGTACAAGCGGCGTTTCGATACGATCGTAGCCGTAGCGATTGAGATGCCGCTCCAATTTTGTCGAAACGCCTTTCAGGTCGCGCTGCCATGCTTGGCGGCTCTGAAGGGGATCGCGCAATTCAGGCGATGAAGGAGACTGCTGCACGCCGTTAATCCTCTGATCGGTTATGGTGAACATGCTGGTGAACAGCCGCCTGATGATAATGATCACCTTACGGCGGCGCAAGCGCGGAGAATAAGCAGAATCAAAAAGCGCCCCAAAATGGAGCGCTCATCGGATCATCCTCAACCGTGCCTAGCGATATTCACCGCTGCTATAAACATAAACTGCCGCACCCTCATCTTCCGGCACCGTCAAGTCGATTTCGGTCGATGCCCACTGGTAGAGCCAATGCGAGTCGGTGATCGATAAATTCACACATCCATGGCTGTGACGATAGCCAAACCCATCATGCCAGTAAGTGCCGTGCAGCCCAATGTCATGATCAAAGTACATCGTCCACGGCACTTCTTCCAGATAGTAGAAATCTTCTTGACCCTCTGCGCCGCTCATCACCGTGCGCGGGTAGCGCACATAGACATGAAACAACCCTTCGTTGGTGGGCCAATCTGCTAGCCCCGAAGAAATGAGCGTTGCGAACACCGGGTGCGTGCCTTCGTAGGCGATTGCGACCTGTTCATACAGATCAACACTAACCCAGCGCTCGGTATCGACTTCAGCAGGACGTTCGACCGGAAGCACCCGCGCGATGTTGCGCTGTTCGACCCATTGATCGACGCCGATTTGAAACCAATCCCATCCATCAATCGTGACGGTCGCATATAAATTGAGACGGGTATACCGGAGAATGACTGTATCGCCATCAATCGCTTCCGCGCCGGGGGCGCGGCTGGTGACAAAATTGACCAACGCCCACGCCATCGGATAAAGGAGTGTATCAGGAAGAATAACGCCCGCGAATTGAGACGGTGTTGCTGCGCGTAGGAACTCTGTACGCACCCATTGATCTTGATTGATCTGTGTCCATTCGCCCTCAGGTGACCACGTCGTCACATAGTTAAAACCTGCATCGAGCGAACCGACGATATTTCCATTTGGCGTGTCGTAAATATCAACACGCTGAAGCACACGTTGGTACAGCCTATCACTGATCATTTCCATGTTGGGTGCAAGCGCTTCTACCGCTGGTTCGGGATATGCGGCGATCACATCGGCGGAAACTCCGCTTGATGCAACTTCCACACATGCGGGGTCAGCCGGATCACACATATCAGCGCTGATGGTGGTCACAAAGATGAGCATCAAAACGATCATTAACCCGCCGCTGATGATATTTCGCCAAGAAAATCGCATAACGCCGCACTCCTTAAGCCATGATTGCTCGATTATGACATAGCATATAAAGAAGTGGCGACATGGCGAATGCCGCGTCCCCTACGCATTTCCGCCGTGTTTCCGTCGTCAAACCCGCGCAGATTGTGGCGTAAATTGGAGCGAGATTGCACAATCTCATCTATACTTGAGGCATCTACGCCACGAAGGGAGACTTAGGATGAAAATGAAAGTGCTCTTTCTTCTCTGCGCGGTTCTGTTGACTGGCATTATTGGAATCGCGCTGCCCGTGCAGGCGCTTGATTATACTGCGCAAGAGATTGCTACTCCGATCACAGTGGTCAATGTGAGCTTCCTCAATATGCGGAGCGGTCCGGGTGCACAGTACTCTGTGATCACCCAGTTGGTCGGCGGCTCATCGCTCCCCGTTTTGGGAACGGACAGCACCGGCACATGGACGCTCGTCAATACGCCAGTTGGAGCAGGTTGGGTCTACGCGCAATATACGCTTCCGCGCGGTGATTTCCGCTTTGTTCCGGTACTGAGCGCGCCACCGGGTAGCGCGTCTGTCACTGTGACAACGCCGCTCTACATCGGCATGGGAACCGCGAATTATGCGGCAGTGACCACGGCTCAAG
>CALBRY010000034.1 GCA_937927665.1 uncultured Chloroflexota bacterium | reverse complement strand
GGACGAGGCACGGCGTTATACACTGCTGGAAGGCAAAACCAATCCACGCTTGCTGGAAACGCTCGATACACGCGGCTATTTGCGCCAGATTCGCGCCCAAAAACGCCCGGTTGAACTCCCGCGCATTCCCGAAGTCGGCTTAGAGATGGAACGCATCCTCGCGCCGATCGTTGTACACGGCGATATTTACGGCTATCTGTGGGTGATCGCGGATGCGCGTTCGCTCAATGAGCTTGACCGGATGGCGATCGAAAGTGGGGCGACGATCGCCGCGCTGATCATGTTCTATCAAGAGGCGGTCGTCAGCGCCGAAGCATCGCTGAAAGGCGGCTTACTAGCACAGTTGATCGATCTGCCGACGGGCGGCGGCGGTCAAGGACGCGAAGCCGTACTGACGGATCAAGCGCTGCGCTACGGGCTAGACATGAATACGCCGTTCGGGATGCTGGCGATCACACCGTTGGATGTGGCGGGGCAAAACGGACGATCCGGCACACAGCGCCTTTTGCAGCTTTATCGACGGGTTGATCGTTTAGCGCGGCTCGGTGAGTGGCGCGGCGTGATCGGGCAGTTTGCCGGGCAGGTGTTGGTGATCGCTCAAGACGAAAAAGGGCGCAGTGGTCAGCGGCTTGACGCCATCGCAAACGCGATTTACGGCGGGCTGACCGACGAAGAAGATCGTGCAGTGCGGATCGCGGTGAGCGCAAACGGACGCGGCGCGGCATTCGCGGCAGAGTCTTATCATCAATGCCGCGATACGCTCGATATTGCGCGGCGGCTCAAATCCACACAGCCGATCACCCGCTTTGCCGAATTGGGCTATCTCCATGCGCTGTATCAAGCAGGGGCGGCATCCATGCGCGCGAACCCCTTCACCGAACGACTGCGCCCGCTCCTTGACGAGAGCGAAGCCGATCTTTTTGAGACGCTTGAGGTGTATCTCGACCGGGGCGCGAACGGCGTACAAACGGCTGATGTGCTCTGCATCCACCGGAGTACGCTCAATTACCGCCTTCAGCAGATCGAGAAGATTTGCGGCGTTTCGCTGAGCGATCCCCTGCTGCGGACGAATATTCAGATCGCGCTCAAACTCTTACGGCTATTCGCGGAGTAGGGAAAAGCCTTTGCGCTGCGGTTGGTTCTTACTGCACATCCGGCGGCAGCATAAACGAACCGTCGGTTTGCGGCTCAAACGGGTGAGCGGCAGTCACCGCATCGAGATTCAGCACGCCGTACAGATGCGGAAATTTCCAATCGGCGGCTTGTCCGGCAGCCCCTTCGAACGGCGGCTCCCATTTGAGTTCGTGAATGAGCTTATCCGTCTCTACTTCGAGCAGAAGCAAGCCGGTATGCCCTTCAAAGCGTCCGTTTGCCACCCACAATACTTGATCCTGCGTCGAAAAATGGATAAATCCTTCGGAATCAAGCGTATCGCCCCGATAAACGCCGTCCTCTTGAGCATGCTTCCACTGCTCCACCGGGATGATATGGTAAATTTTCATAGATTCATCTCCAATTCGATCTCGTCACGGATGGGGATACCGTCAATGCCCTTCAGCGGTATCTGCGGTTTGCGCTTGCGGACTGCTTCGATCGCGTTCACGCGCACCACCGCGATCACAAAGCCGCGCCGCTGATAAAAACGCAGTGCGCGGGTGTTATCGTTCGTCGTTTTGAGAAATAAACGCTTGCAGCGGGCAGCACGCGCGGCATCCCGCGCCGCGTCGATCAACGCAGTGCCGATGCCGAGATTTTCTTCGAGGCTGTTCAGCGTCAGGATTTCGCAATCCTTCCCTGTCATGTGGATAGTCGCCACGCCGATCACGGGAGCATCGCCGAACATATCCGCATCGCGGACGGCAGCAAAACCGGGACACTGCGAAGCATCGATCAGCTTGTCGCCAGAGCCGATCATGGGCGAACCCCACTGCTGAGTCAGAAATTCCGCCAGCCATGCTTGATGTTCCCCATTCACATTCATGGGATGGATCGTGAACACGCTTTCTCTCCACGGTGCGCGGTTGATGAATCAATAGTCAACCGACGCGGATTATACATGGCGATTGATGCGTCGGCAGTGTACTTTCGTGACGGGCATGATCGCTTTGCGCGGTCGATTGCTTTATCGCCCACGAAAATGTGAGTGTTTTCTCAGAGATTGAGTTAGACAGCCGTGTGCGGCTTAAGCTTTGAAAGACTGCATCTTGATCAGCATTTAACCTATGGAGCTTGGCAGCCCGTTTATGACCCAGCCTTCCGATCCGCCCCAACCGCTTGTCGAATACCGCCTGCTTGACAATGGGATTCATGTTTTCGTCGTTCATGACGAAACGACCGCCGCCGCCGATATGCTTATCACGATGCTTGAGGGAGAAGTAAATGCCGCACCCTCAAATCAGATTTTTCGATATATTGTGGACTTGCAGAATGCGGTTAATCTGCCGATGGCATATACGGTGCGCCGCACACGCGAGAAGATGGCGAACAATCGGGCACGCCCGGTCACACGCGGGGCGCACATGCAAGGGGAAACGGCATTGGGCACGATCGCTCAGGTGATGTTGTCGATGCTGGTTCAGTTTAGCAAGGATGAAGTGCGGTTCTTTCACATGGATGAATACGAGGCTGCGGTTGCGTGGGTGTTAGAGAAATAATCTGCGTGAAACTGTCGCCGCGCACCGTATTGAACGCGGCGACAGGTATCAAGCGTGAATTCGACTACTTCCCCTCTTTATCGTAGGGTACGCCGTCCGCTTTGGGCGCGACTGCCCGACCGACCAAGCCCGCCAACACGACGATCGTCACAATGTAGGGAACCATTTGCATAAACTGCGGCGGAATCGGCACGCCAAGCAGTTGGAAACGTTCACCCAAGCGATCCGAGAAGCCGAATAATAAGCCGCCGCCAAACGCCCCGAACGGCATCCACTTCCCGAAGATCATCGCCGCCAGCGAGATAAACCCGCGCCCGCTCGTCATGCCATCGTCAAAGCTGCCCGTTGTCTCCAGC
>CALBRY010000033.1 GCA_937927665.1 uncultured Chloroflexota bacterium | reverse complement strand
GCAAATCTGGGACGTGAATCACTAACCTCACACCCCCTCACCCTGCTTGTTCCGCAAGCAGGGTGAGGGGTAAACCACCCAAAACTGTACCTACGTGAGAGAGTCACATTCACCCCACGCATCCCCTACGCAAACCCTTCGCTAATCGCGTCTTCCCGCGAGCGTTTACTATCTTCTAACAATTCGTTATCAGCGAGAGTCATCTAAGCCGCCATCCGACTACGAAATAACTTATATCGAAGACTCGCCGCAGACCACCAACAAGCCAACGAGTTGATGTGCAGAGGCGAAACATATGGTAAACGCTCACCTCGCCCGCTATCGGGCGAACCGATGCCGTGTTCGGGTTAACAGCGATGGGGATGATATGACCATTCCTGATCGCTCACTGGTGACTCCTTTAAGCTATCCGACTGTCAGTGTGATCATTCCGACCCTCAACGAGGCGAAGAATCTGCGCTATGTCTTACCGTACATTCCCGATTGGGTGTACGAAGTGATCCTCGTAGATGGGCATTCAACCGATGATACGGTTGCCGTTGCGCGCTCGATGATCTCCGATGTGCGTATCGTCGAAGAAACCAAACGCGGCAAAGGCGCGGCGCTTCGTGCCGGATTCAAAGCCGCGTCCGGTGATGTGATCGTGATGCTCGACGCCGACGGATCAATGAGTCCGTTAGAAATTCCGCTCTATCTGGGTGCGCTGCTTTCCGGCGCAGATTACGTCAAAGGCTCGCGCTTCACACAGGGCGGCGGCACATCCGATATGACCCCGTTCCGCCGTTTGGGAAATTGGGGACTCACCGTGATGGTGCGGGTGCTGTTCGGCGGACAGTATACCGATCTGTGCTACGGCTATAACGCCTTCTGGAAGCGGGTGCTGCTCGCTCTGGAACTGGAAGGGGATGGGTTTGAAATCGAAACCCTGATGAACATTCGCGCGCTTCGAGCAGGCTTAAAAATCATCGAAGTACCCAGCTACGAAAGCGATCGCATTTACGGCGTAAGCAATCTGCGCGCCATCCGTGATGGCTGGCGTGTCCTCAAGACGATTATGCGCGAACGCTTCTCCGCACCGAAAAACCGTGTGGCGACTCACTGGTCTTGGCAGGCAGAAAATCCGGTCGAAGCATATTCGGTTCCGGAAGAAGTAGACTTCGATGCCGAAACCGTCACCATCACCGAAGCCGAAGCAAAGCCGGAATTGAAAGTCATCGAAGCATCCTCCAATGGTCACCGGTCGAGCGTCAACGGATGAACGAACAGCCAAAAATCGCGGTGATTTTATGCGCTTACACCGAAGATCGCTGGAATGATCTGGCGGCGGCGGTCGCTTCTGTAGAAGCGGGAACACTCCGCCCGCATCAGATCATCCTCGTGATCGATCACAATCCGGCGCTGTTCGAACGGGCGCGGGCGCATTTTACACAGGCGCATGTGATCGAAAACGCATCGGCGCGGGGACTCTCCGGGGCACGTAATACCGGAATCATGGCGGCGGATGCCGACTTAATCGGCTTTCTGGATGATGACGCAGTCGCCGCACCGGATTGGCTCGAAAAACTCAGCCGCGTGTTGGCAGATGATCCGCACGTGTTAGGGGTAAGCGGTTGGGTTCAGCCCGCGTGGGTAGGCGAACGCCCCCGCTGGTTCCCCGAAGAATTCAATTGGGTGATCGGCTGCACACATCGCGGCGTTCCAACCACACGCGCCGAAATCCGCAACTTGATCGGCGCGAGTATGCTGATCCGCACCTCCGTATTTGAGACAGTCGGCGGTTTTCGTTCGGAGATCGGGCGGGTGGGTACGATTCCGCTCGGCTGCGAAGAAACCGAATTATGCATCCGTGCCCGTCAGCAGATCCCCGGCGGACGCTTCATGATCGAACCATCAGCGGTCATTCATCACAAAGTCCCGGCAAAACGGGCGCGTTGGGCGTACTTCCAATCGCGCTGTTATGCCGAAGGCGTCTCGAAAGCCGTGGTTTCGCGCTTCGTCGGCAGCAAAGACGCGCTTTCGGCGGAACGCGGTCACGCCTTCAAGACACTCCCGGCGGGTGTGCTGCGCGGCATCAAAGAGGCGATCACGCGGCGCGATCTCTCCGGCTTGGGACGGGCAAGCGCGATCACAGCAGGATTGTTCATCACCGCATTGGGTTATCTGCGCGGCAAACAGGCGAAAACACCTGTCACTGCGCGCCCGCTGCGGATTTTGATGGTCAGCGCCCGATACTATCCCCTCACCGGCGGCACAGAGACGCATGTCTATGAAGTCGCGCGCCGTCTCAGCGCTGATGGGCATCATGTGACCGTCCTCACAACCGACGCGCAAGGCGATCTCCCACCGCGTGAAACCGCCGCCGGAGTCGAAATCATCCGTGTGCGTGCGTTCCCGCGTGGCAAAGATTACCACGTTGCGCCCCGGTTGTTCCCAAAAATCGTGTTCGGCAAGTGGGATGTCGTGCATCTTCAGGGCTATCACACGCTGGTTGCACCGCTGGCGATGTTCGCGGCGTGGATTTCACGCAAGCCGTTCACGGTGACGTTCCACAGCGGCGGACATTCTTCAGCAGCGCGCAACAGTTTACGCGGCATGCAGCGCCGCATCTTGAAACCTTTTCTCAGCCGCGCCGCCCAGTTGATCGGCGTCTCGCAGTTTGAAGCAGACTTTTTCGCGGAATCGCTCGGGTTTGATCGTTCCCGGTTCGTGGTGATCCCGAACGGCGCGCATCTGCCAACCCTCGATACACCGCTCCCGGTTGATCCCCAACCGTTGATCGTCTCATCGGGGAGGCTAGAACGTTATAAAGGGCATCATCATGTGATCGCGGCGCTGCCGCATGTGCTGCAAGAACGTGCTGATGTACGGCTGCGGATTGTCGGCACAGGTCCCTATGAAGACTCGCTGCACGCGCTGGCAAACTCCCTCGGCGTACAGGATCAGGTCGAAATTCGCGGGATTCCTCCCGGTAATCGTCAGGGCATGGCGGAACTGCTCGCCCGTTCATCGCTGGTGGTGTTGTTCAGCGAGTACGAAGCGCATCCCGTCTCTGTAATGGAGGCGCTGTCGCTCAAGCGTCCGGTTCTGGTCGCGGATACATCCGGGCTGCGTGAATTGGCGCAGCAAGGGTTGGTGAGCGCGCTGCCACTCGACAGCACGCCGAACGAATTGGCGGCAGCAATCATCGATCAGATCGAAAATCCGCCGCCTCCGGTTGAAGTCACCCTGCCCACATGGGAAACATGCGCTGACTCGCTGCTTGCCGTTTACCGGCGCATCGCACGCGCGTCAGCCTGATGGAGTTAGACACGCAATGCCCAAACAACCGATCTCGCTGCGAAGTACGCTTCGCACCATTCGGGATGATCTCTCGCGCTACCACCTGACCGAAAAACGATCCTATTTAGCCATCGCGGTAATGTGTCCCGGTGCAATTGCCGGGATTTATTACCGCATCGGCTATTGGCTCTGGAACTATGATGGCGCGCTTGCGCCGCTGATGGCGCTGCTGCGTCCGGTGTACATCGTCGGCAAGCGCTTAATCGAAATTTACTCCGGCTGTTCGATTTCGGTACAGGCGCGCATCGGGCGCGGATTGTATATCAATCACTTCGGGTCAATTTTCGTCGGCGCGGTGGAGATGGGCGAAAACTGCAACCTTTCGCACGAAGTCACGATCGGCGTAGGCGGGCGCGGTGAGCGTAAAGGACTGCCCACGATCGGCGACCGCGTTTATATCGCGGCAGGCGCAAAACTGATCGGCAGTATTCACATCGGCGATGATGTCGCCATCGGTGCGAATGCCGTTGTCACCCGCTCCCTGCCCGATTGTGCGGTTGCCGCTGGCGTTCCCGCTCAGGTGATCTCGCATCAAGGCAGCTTCGATTTTGTGATCTACAAAACCATGCACCAAGACCCGGCACGCCTCAGAAACTTGGCGCGCACTCGAGAACAACACCATGACTCCCCGCGATCCGACTACGCAGTCGAGCCAATGTCGCACCAATCGCGCAGGTAGCCGCCTTTCAGCACATTATCGAGCAAAACCGCCATTTCTGTCTCATATGAGACACCGCCGCCGATCCTGATCTGGAGACAATCGTCTCTTTTGAGATAATCATCTCATAACAGGCACACTACAGGCAGAAGCAGACCCTCATGGAACGGATTCTGATGATTGGCGGAACAGGGCGGATCGGTCAACCAGTCGTACGCGCGCTGGTGAACGCAGGGCATCAGGTGCGCGTCCTCACCCGTGATCCGGCACGCGCCCGCGCACTGTTCCCGGAAAATGTCGAATGGTGCGCGGGTGATCTCCGCCAGCCGGAGTCGATCGCCGCCGCGATGAAAGATCAAACGGCGGTTTATATCAACCTGCCGGAAACAACCGATCCGAACGCCGCATTTGTCGCAGAAAAACACGGTGTCGAAAACATTTTGCGGGCAGTCCCCCGCGATGCCCTCATCCTCAAATTGAGCGAGATCGACGCCGCCGAAACCCCGCATTTTCATGATCTCACGTTCAAGTTTCACGCCGAGGAGCAGATTCGCGCGTCCGGCAATCCCTACCTGATCTTTCGCCCGACATGGTTTATGGAATCAATCCCGCTGGTGCTGTTGATGAAGCAGCAGATCATGGTCGTGGGTAAACAACCGTCGCCGCTGTACTGGATCGCCGCCCGCGATTTTGCATCACAGGTGGTCACAGCGCTGGCGAAGCGCAAGACGATTCAAAACCGCACCTTAAACGTGCAGGGCGCGGAGGCGATCACCTTTACCGAAGCCGCCCGCCGTTATGCCAGCGTGATCGGCGGCGGTGTACGTGTGACCCATCTGCCGCTGTGGGTGCTGCGGTTGAGCGGACTGTTCAGCCCGGCGCAAAAATCGGCATACGAACTGATGGCGCATTATGACCGCCGCCGCGAAACATTTATCAGCACCGACACATGGAGTTTGCTCGGCAAGCCCACCACCACCATCGAACAGTTCGCCGCCGAATGGTCAAAATCATCCGTTGCGTGATCGCACCGCTTCGCTACACTCCGATAAATTAGACTTGCACTCAGGGAGCGGCACAAAATGGTTGTACGCAAGTGGATCGCGTTGGGTTTGTTGGCACTCATGCTGGTGGCGACAGGCGCGGCGGCTCAGGGTACGGCGTGGTTCTCTGCCGTCATGGATGGCGACATCGTGGTGTATGACAGCGCTGGAAACGGCACCCTGTATGACCTCCCATTTTCGTATATTGGGCAGCAAGTATGGAATGCGGCAGGTGACAAAATCGCCGTCATCGGCAGCGTTGAAGGCTTTTTTGAATTGTGGCTGATCGATCTGGCAGCAGGAAACAGCTATCAAGTATCAGGCGGCATCGAGCCATTCCCGCCGCTGTTCAACAGCACGGGCGATCTCCTATTTGTGCTGCCCCCGGAAGCCCCCGATTTCAGCGGGAACACGCCCTACACCGTGCGGCTGATGCTGGTCGCACCGCAGCAAGGCGCACAGCCCGCGCAGATCGGTAGTTTTGTGTGGCAGGTCGGATGCGGCGGCGGAAGTCCATTCCCGGCAGACGCAGTCTACGGGCTTGAAGCGGGCTTCATGGGAAACCAACTGGCATTGATAGAAACACTTTACGGGTATCTCTACAGCAATTCGTGCGCGGGTATCGGCTATGGCTTGCTCAATCCCGTGACAGGCGAAGACCTGACGATCCCCGGCAGTGAGGATATGTTCCGCGCGGCGATCTCGCCGGATGGCACTCAGCTTTACGCTGTTTACCTGAATACAAACGACGCGCAGCGCGCCTTCCCCATCCTCGTCCGCGTTGATCTGTCCACACTCACGATGACTCAAATTCCGACCAGCGCACAACCGGATCAGATCGCGGTTGGCGTCGATGGCGCGGTGTTTTACAGTTCCCGCGTCGAAAGCGGCGATCTGTTGGAGGGTTTAACAGCCGAAGAACGCACCCGTGTGATCGATTCTATTGGGCTGTCAGCCGATTACCCGATCCCGAGTTATACCGTGAGCATTCACCGTGTCGATCCGGTCACAAATGCGGAATCGCTTGTTTATCAGGGCGAAGGCTTCGCCGTCGGACGCATGGCGGCGGTCGATGCCGATACCCTCATGTTCAGTGTGATCGCCAATCAGGACGCATTCGTCACCGCGCTGGCACAGGGGAACCCCTTTACGGGTGTAATTCCGGTTACTGTGTACACAGCCGAAACCAGCGGCACGGGTGCAGTACTGGTGGGGCAGGATGTCCGGCAGTTCGCCGCACCCTAACTAAACCGGGCGTTCGTCGCGTCGGTGAGTGCTGCATGTCATGATCACTAGTGACGTTCGTCGCGGTTTGTCGTCTCTTTTCCGGGGTATCATTAGGGTGATTGTGAAATTATGCACAGTCTACCAAAATGCTTCTCCAGCGGACACACATGCGCGTTACGCGCAGCACTCCTCTGGCAGACAGCGGACTGCCCTCCGGCACAGGGGCAACTATCCGCTGCGTGCTGTCCGCGAAAAACCGAATGCCTCGTGGCAACCCCCCAAATGCAAGGCGAACAGCATAGTCTGTTCGCCTTTTGCTTTGGTTATAATAGAGACACGGTAAAGTTTGCAGTTCCGGCATTGAGAATGGTGGCGCGTATGAGTCTCGTATTACTGCTCCTGGGCATTTTTCTGCTCATCAAAGGCGATTTTCGGTTTTTAGGTCGCGATATCCCGAAAGATCAGGGGCGTTTAATTGGTATTGTGCTGGCGGCGCCGTTCACCATCAGCTTTTGTGCCAGTTTCTACATCGTTTCGACCTACATTAGCACACTCGATCCCGCCATGCTCGATTCGATGGATGGCTTGATGGCGATCATGGATACGCCAGAATATGCCAGCTTGATGACGCTCGAAGTCATTTCGATGATCATCTCCGTAGCGGTCGCGTCCTATCTGATCTTCTCGCGTCCACCAACCCCGCCGGGAGTTCGTGCCGAATTCCCGCCGATGGTGCGCCCGCCGAGTGCCTCCTATCCCGTTTCCTCGTCGCCCTATGGCGCACGCACCGCCGCCCCCAGTGTCATGACGGTCAGCGAAGCCGCCGCATATTTGCGCGTCCCCGAAGCGGATATAGAAGGTTTGATCAACGACGGTAAACTCCCCGCCGCGCGTACAGCGAGCGGTTACCGGATCGCGCGCAGCGCAATCGACGACTATTTGACCAACGGGTAACAAGACAACATGGTACAACTGCATGAAATCGAAGCGGCACGCCGCCGGATCGCGCAATCGGTTCGGCGCACGCCAACGCTGCATGCTGCGGCGCTGCGCGAGAAGCCGTTTCAGGCGGATGTTTGGCTAAAGCTGGAAAGTCTGCAAGTGACAGGATCGTTCAAAGCGCGCGGCGCGATGAATAAGATTCTCTCGCTCTCACCTGAACAGCTAGAGCGCGGGATCAGCACAGCATCCGGCGGAAATCATGGAATCGCCGTCGCGTATGCGGGGCATATCACCCGCGTACCGACGACGGTTTATCTCCCGCGCACCGTACCGCCGCACAAGATCGACAAGCTCAAGCGCTGGGGCGCAAGCGTCGTCCTCGAAGGCGAAGTATTTGACGACGCGCAAAAACTCGCGCTCGAAGTCGCGGAGGCGAAGGGCGTAACATATATTCACCCGTTCGCGGATGCCACCATCATCGCCGGACAGGGGACAATCGGCTTAGAAGTTTTGGAAGACCTGCCCAACCTTGAAACAATCGTTGTGGCGATTGGCGGCGGCGGTTTGATCGCGGGGATCGGCGCGGCGATTAAAGCCGTAAAACCGGATGCCCGCGTGATCGGCGTTGAACCGACCGGCGCGCCAACCCTCAAAGCGAGTTTGGCGGCAGGCGGTTTGATCACGCTCGACCAGATTACCACCAAAGCGGGTACGCTTGCGCCCCGTCGCACCGCGCAGATCAATTACGATATCATCCGCGAAACGGTTGATGAGATCGTGTTGGTCAGCGACGAAGAAATGTACGCGGCGGCAGACTGGCTGTGGTTTGAAACAGGCATGGCGGCGGAACTCAGCGGCGCGGCAAGTATGGCGGCGGTGCTGACGAACAAATTCGTCACACGCCCCAACGAGACGCTGTGTGTGTTGGTGTGTGGAGCAGGTGCGGACGGAATCGCGCTGTAACGGGGATTAGAAATACAAACGCCCCGGCGTACCGGGGCGTCTGGGTTCGCAGAAGCGAGCCAATTAGAGCGTGTTGACGATGTTGCTGAAAATGTTACCGATCGCCGGGCCAAGCAACGCGAGAATGACGATGACGACGACGGCAACGAGGACGAGGATCAACGCGTATTCGACGAGACCTTGACCTTCTTCACGGGGCATATACAGCATGGGATAATCTCCTTGCGATAAACACGCTATTGTTAGAGTGGTAAATCCACTCATTTCAAGAGTATCACAGTTTTATTGACGCACAACAGTAAAAGCGTAAAGTTTTTGTGAAACTTTCTAAATTCTTCATCCGCTATACAAAAGAAGTCATCAAATGCGTGTGCAAATCGGTCAGCGCCGCTTTCATCGCCTCTGGCAGTGCTTCCACGCTCAAAAGCCGCTCGACAAGATACACATCATTCGTGTTGATCGCCTGAATACCAATCGTGCGATACTCATTTTCGTTTCTGAGCATAAACGGGTATTCCTGTGTGGCATGAAACCGGATCGCGTCCAAAATCGTCCGCGCCCGCATATCCCGCCGATCCACCCGCACTTTGATCGCATCGAGATCGATCCCCGTCGCGGCTTGCTCGACCGCCTTCACCCGGGTGATCGTCTCCGCCAGCCATGCCGCCGCCAGCGGGTAGCGCTGCGCGACCTGCTCCTCCGGGGTCGGAAGTTTTTCGCCGCGCAGTGTCATCGCCGCCGCTTGAAAAAATGCACGGATCACGCGCCCCACACCGCCGCGCTTTTGAGGTGGAAGTCCGCTCATCGCCGCCGCCGTGTGAATGTCCGCCGCGCAAATTCGAAACCCGCCATCGCCAATATCCCCACCTGAACCAACAGCGCGATCACCAACCAGTTCGGCGAATTCGACCGCGAAGTCGGCGCACCGGATTCAGGCAGTGTGATCACCGCTGGAACAGTCGGGTTTGCTTGTGCCACCGATTGCGACTCCGGAGTTCCGCTCGGAGTTGCACTTGGTGCAGGAGTACCGGTCATCTCAATTTCAACCGCTGTCGGGAAATGGGTTTCCGCGTTCGGGAGTTCGCTCACACGCATCGTCGCCAGCACATCCGGCGGCACAACCACCGTCCCATTCACGATCATGGGCGTTGGAATCGTCGGAGATGTCGCCGTCGCAGCGACGAAAGGCGTAATCGTCGGCGGCAGCGGAGTCGCGGTAAATTCTGGGGTATTCGTCGGTCCACCGGGAGTCGGTGTATAGGTTCCGCCGTGCGGCGGCACGAGAAAAACTTCACCGGGAAGAAGTGAGCGCGCATCCGCCAGTGAGTTCAACGCCATCATGCCGGGGATATCATCCCACGTATAGCCGTAGATCAGTGCGATATCGCCAAGCGTGTCGCCGGTAGCGATCAAATGCTGAATATTGCCCGATTCATCAACGCCGATCGCGTAAATACGCTGCGGCGCGGATACACCGCTGTCACCACCGCCGGAAGAATTCCCACTCGCGGCAGGTTGTGACCACGATCCGCCGGGATTGCCGAATACCAGCACGTAAGCGCGCCCCCATCCGCCGCCCGCAATGCCGATCCCGACTTCGGTATAGTTGGGACTGGTCAGCCCCGCATAGTGGATCGGGCTGTTGATCCAGAATGACCACGCGACACCTGCGCTTGCATTCGTGCCGCCGTAGATATTTTCGGACACCATCGCCGAAGGATAACCCGCATTCATCGCCCGCGAACGTGGATTCGACCCATCGGGGCGTGCATGTGCGATCGTTCCCGTATCAACCATCCACTGCGCTTGTGACTGTGCGGCGGCGCTTAACGCCCCATTGAGTGTATATCCGGCGCGTCCGACCGAGGCGCGTAAGTTATTGATGCGTCCAAGTAAATCGCTCACCTCATCTTGTGCCGATGCGGGAAAAGCCGCCGTCATCAGCAGCAGAGCGATTACGATATATAGGGGAAAACGTGCGCGGCGTTCGGTCAAGGAATATCTCGTCATGAACCAATGAACGCGAGGAATTGTAAAGCCAAGCATAGGATAGATCAACGCTTCGCCTGTGATAAGTCCTATCACGTAGGATTCGTCGGATAATAGCGGCATATCACAAGCCCACAGGGAGAACACGATGAAAAAACCATTCGTTTTCATGGCTGTCATCGGGTGGGTGTTGGCGACCGCTGTCCACACTGTCGCGCAAGATCACATGACCGCCTGCCCGCCGCCATCAAGCGGAACGCCCGCCCCTTTTGAATTTGAACTACGTTTTCTCGAAGTGCGCGATCTTGAAGGCGCGGCGGCGGAGCAAATCCGCGCCTATCTGAATCATGTCGGCGGCTCGGATGGATTAGCGCAAGCACTCGACGTGCCGATCAACGATCAAGCATCCGTTTTCGCGGTCGATGTCGTCACCGCCGATGTAACCGGAGACGGTGAGGCAGAGGTGCTTGTGCAGTTCGGGGTGAGTTACGGTGGCAACGGCGGCTACGATGGGATCATTCTATTGTTCGGCTGTGAGGATGGCGCATACGTTCAGCACCACGCCGAAACTTTTTACGGTTGGACATGCCCGGATGAATTCTACGGCTTCGCGCGCGTCGCTGACCTGAATCAAAACGGCACCGCCGAAATCTATCATTTGTTCGTGAGCAACGCCGGAACAGGCGGTTGTTTCAGCACGATGCGTATCTACGAATGGAACGGGCATGCGCTCGAACGCGCGGCGTGGGAGTGGGAATTCACAGGCAGTGATGGCGCGTATAACGACTGCGGCTATATCCTGTATGTAAGCTCGGAAACGCGAACATTGGACGAAAGCGGAGGCTTTTCGGCACGGTTTCTGGATGCTGACGGGGACGGAAGCGATGAATTATTCCTGATTGATCGCGACGATCGTGGGATTGGGATCAATTATGAATGCGCGGAGGTGTGGACATGGAGCACGCCGGACGCGCTCGATATGATCTGCGTGCAGCGCTATGTCATGCCTTCCGCCTATGCCTATCGTATTCAACTTCTCGCCACAGCCGAGGATGCGCTGACATGTGGCTTATATGCCGAAGCGCTCGATCAATACCGTAACGTGATCACCGCCGATGTGGGCGACTTCCAAGCCGTAAACACCGCTCCGAACAATGAACGCGCCTATTTGACCGCGTTCGCATATTATCGTCTCGTGCAGCTTGAAGTCATGCACGGGGATCGGCTCAGGGCAGCGGAGGATTACGCCGTACTTCAATGGACGTTTCTTGAAGGCGAAGCGGGACACGAGTATGCGGTGATGGCTCACGTCTTTTGGGAGGCGTACACTCAAACAGGAAATATCAGCGCCGCATGCGAAACGGTAAACGCCTATGCCGCCGAACACCGCGCGCCCCCGTTGGAAGATGTCTCGCTTGGGTACTACTTCAGCAACGGCTACGATATGTTTGAACTCGCGCCGGATAATCTTTATCTCGGCTGCCCATAAAGAACATCAACGCAAAGGCACTGGGACGCAAAGAGTTCTTTGCGGCTTCGCGCCTTTGCGTGAACGCCCTTCTTTTACATCAGCCGCTTTTCGACGCCTTCCAGCCGTTTGATCGCATCAAACGCGGCATCCTGAACCATCGCGCTTTCATCGCGCAGCGCTTCCACCAGCGCGGGCATCGCCGCCGGATCGCCAATTGTGCCCAGTGCCTCCGCCGCCGACCGTCGAATCCATTCGCCGCCGTTCTTGAGCGCTTCGATTAACGGTTCGACTGCGACCGGATCACCGATGCGCCCCAACGCTTCGATCGCCACTTCGCGCACCGCATTATCGCTCAATGTGTCCTCGTTGGTGCGGGCGAACAGCAGCAGCGGCTGAACCGCAGTACCATCGCCAATCCAACCGAGCGCCTCGGCGGCGGCAACCTGAATCGGCGCGGGATCGCGCACAAGCGACCGGATCAGGCGATCCAACTGGCGGGTATCGCCCGTCTTGCCGATCAAGCGAATGAAGAACGCCCGCTGAAGTTCGTCGAGCGTATCGTTTTCGTCAAGCACACGGGTGATCTGATCCGAAAGTACCGTATCCCCCGTCTGAATCATATCCATCAATCCGGTACGCAGCCGCATCCCGATATTGAGTTTCAGCAGCCCCCACACCTGACTATCCAACTGCGTAATGAGCAGCTCGACAATCGGCGCGGCAGCCTGTCGATACCCCAGCTTGATCAGGCTGCTGAGCGCGGCATATTGTACTTTCGAGTGTTCATCCGGCAGCGCTTCCACCAATGGCATGACCGCGCGCTCGTCAGCGCTCGCGCCCAATGATCGCGCCGCCTCGTAACGCACCCGGTAGTCCGCATGCTTCAGGTTTTGAATTGCCCGTTCAAGCATATCCATCTCAGTCCTATCCTTCTCTTTGATTCAGTCAGTTAAAAGGCAAGCGCAGGCGCGCGTTACTTTTAACTTTCACCTTTTAACTCGTTGCTATCCAGCGTGATGGTGACCGGTCCATCATTGTGAATTTCGACCATCATCATCGCGCCGAACACCCCTTTTTCGACGCGCGCGATTCCTTCTGCCCGCAGTCGATCCGCGAACCGATCCACCAGCGGCGCAGCAAGCGCAGGCGCGGCAGCATCGGTGAAGCTCGGTCGTCGTCCCCGGCGCACATCTGCGTACAGCGTAAACTGGCTGATCACCAGCACACCCGCGCCGACATCCAGCGCCGAAAGATTCATCTTGCCGTTTTCGTCCTCAAACACACGGAGGAGCGCCACTTTTTTCGCCATCAGATCGACAATCTCCGGCGTATCAGTGTGACTCACCCCGACAAGGGCGACGTAGCCCAGATCAACCGCACCCGTCACCACCCCATCAACGGTGACACTTCCTCGCGTCACCCGCTGTAAGATTACCCGCATTGATTTCGCCTATTCGTGCTGGTTCGCGCCGTCCCATTATACAACAGGAGAGCATGCGTGAAGGGAGCCTACACGGGTAAATGGCTTAGCTTTTCATGTGATTCGTGGGTACAGGATTTAGACGATGGCACGCCGTCTGTTCTTACTTCAGATAAAAGCGCGCTTGCTTTTTGGTCGCTCACGTTCGCGCGCTTTTTCTGCTCGGCATATGCTTGACCTAGTATAGAAAGGGGATTCGTATGGAAAACCTGATTTCGCAAGAAACGTTCGAAACGCTTCTTCAAGCGGGTGGACAGTATCTGCTCCCCGTCGCGGCACTCTTGCGAGCGCTCTATTCCGGGATGCGCGGCAAACTGCCGGAGGGCTTTCTGCAAATCGCGGCAGCGAGCATGTTCGCGGGGGTCACGGCGGTGATCGGTCAGGAACAACCGGATTTTCGGAGTATTCTCGTTGGTATCTTGGGCAATGCCCTGTTTACGGCGGGATTACTCGCCTTCATCGTGACGTATCTGCTGCGGATTCCATATTACGGGCAGATCGCAGACGGGATCATCGGCGCGATCAGCGGGTTGGTGTTCTTCGTCGTGTGGGGCTATGTGTTAGGCAACGCTTTTGAATGGTGGCTGATTCCGGTAACGGTGTTCGGCGGTGCGCTGGCGTTTATCACGCTGCGAACGCTTCTTAGGCAGATCGCTAAGCTGGTCAAAATCGCCACCTATTTCATCGTCGCCGGGTTGGTCTTGGCGATCGGCGGCGGAGCGATCCTGCTGCTGATCACGTTGATCAACAGCGGCACGCCAGCGGGATAGGCATCACCGCAAAGACGCGATTGATGTATTTCTTCGCGTCTTTGCGTTTATTGGAGACATTTTCGTTTTATCGGTTTTGTCCCATCGTGTGATAGCAGTACAATTGTCAACCGGACGAGGGATAAAATCGCGATGGCTGACAGCATTTTTGATAACCGTTACCGATATGATTACATTTATCCGCGTGGACGCAGCGGCGAAACGCTGCGCGCGGTCGATCTCCAGAACGGCGAACGCCCGGTTGTGATCAAACGCCCTGCGCCGCAGGACGCGCCGCCGATCCGCAGCGGTCAAGAGGTGAGCATCCTCAACGAACGCAAGGCGCTCACCCGTTTGGCGGCACATCCGGCGATCACCGCACTGCTCGGCGGCGGACAGTTCGCCGTCAGCGGCACAATGCACCAATACATTGTGATGGAGCGTGCCACAGGCGAAACAGTCGGCGATCTCGTCTTGCAGCTCGATAAGCGCGGCGAACGCCTGCCCGAACTCGAAATGCTGGTGATCGTCGATGTGCTGCTTGATCTGCTCAACGTAACCCACCAGCACGACATCGTTTACAACGACGTTGACGCCAAACATCTTTTCTGGGATCGCGCCCAGTACAGCCTCAAAGTAATCGACTGGGGCAACGCGGTTTTTCTGGAAGGCGACGAAATCACCCCGCAGGGGATCAGCCGCCAGACGGATGTCTATCAGGTGGGCGAACTGCTGTATTACATCCTGACGGGCGGCGGACGTGTCGAAGCACAGCGCGACGCGACCGAGAGTTTCCGCCTCAATTTTGGACACGACTCCGAGCGGATTCACACCCGCTTACAGCAGATCGTCAGCCGCGCCGCCCACCCGAATCCGCGTTTGCGCTACCGTTCGATTGCCGAACTCCGCAAAGAACTGAGTGATTACCGCACCCCGCTCGAACGTGAGCGCAGCGGTGTGATCGCCCGCGTGAATGATCGACTGCGCCGCGACCTGAGCAAAAACGAACTCCTCGGCTTGATGCGCGCCCTTGATCCGGCGCTGGCATCTGATCCGGGGTATCCAGCGGGACGCCAAACCGCCGCCGAAATCGAAGGACGTTTGAGCGACCTCGAAGTGAGCGCCGATCTCGACGCGGCGCGGATCTACATGAACAGCGGGAACTGGGTGCGCGCCGCCGCTCTGCTGGAAGAACTGCGACCGCGTGCGCGCGGCGAAACCAGCAGCTTGATCGCCCTATTGATCGATTGGGCGGAGACGCTCAAAGAATCGCGCACCCCTGTTCCGCCCGCTGTCCCCGATGCGGTCAATTTCGTATTCGCGGGGCAGTACCCCGACGCAGTGACGGCACTCCTCAGCCGCGATCAAAATAAGCCGGATATGCGCGGCTTGCAGTTGATCCTCGCTGATCAATTGGCGGCGCATATTGAGGACATTATTCTGCTGCGTCCGCCGCTCCACCGCTTAAGCGCCGCGCTTACGAAGCTGACCAGCGAAGGTTTGATCGTAAGTGAGCCGCGTGTCGCGCTGGCAGAAATCGAGCGTCAGTTGGATTCGCTCGCCAGCGTCACCGAAGCGAACCTGATCCGGCTGCGCGATGGCTACCGTGCCGTAGTCGATCAACTTGCCGCACTGGGGACGCTCATCGAAGGGGCGCGCACCCGCTACAACTTGGACGATACCCGTCTGCCAGCCGATGCACTTGACCGCCTCTCGAATGCGGTCATGTCGCTGGCGGATAACATGCA
>CALBRY010000032.1 GCA_937927665.1 uncultured Chloroflexota bacterium | reverse complement strand
TAACTGTGTTCGCGTTAGCCGGCGCACATCTCGAATGCAGGGAGATGGCTGAACTCCGACGCGTCGCGCAGATTTTGCGCCACGTAGAGCAGGTCGGGGTACGGTTCAAATGCTGCAAGCATCGCGTCGTACAGGTCGAAGTTGGCGATTTCTGCGCTCGCACCAATCGCGCACGCTTCGCTTACGCTGGCAAACACCGGCAGATCAAAAGCGGGACTCTCAGGTACAGCGATCCCATAGCGCTCAAGCAGGGTTTCCCATGCGTCGATGTGCTGTAATTCGCTGCGCTGGATATTGGTGAACGGACGCACTGCGCCGAACTGTTCGATCACCGCGCCGTAGACTGCATAAGCATGCTGCTCATCGATCCAACCATCAATCATCAGGTCGATCACGTCCTGCGGCAGTTCATCGACCGAAGCGGGGGGCAAGTAAAGCATAAAACCGCCGCCATTCATACCGCTACCGCTGTTGGCATTCCCGCGTGGAGCGTCACCATTGCGCCCACCTTGATAGCCGCTCCCTTGTCCGCCGCCGCTCCCCGTTCCATTGCCGGGAGCTTCTTGCGCTGATACTGCGGTTATACCGAGTGCCAAAACTGCCGCGATAACCAGCAGGGTGATCCACATCCGTTTTGCGTTCATAACTGCTTCTCCTCTATCGTATTGCTTGCCGATTTACCCTCACGATAGAGCCGAAATATGTAGAAGTCATGTGCGCGGCGTGTCGCGGTTGTGTGCGTCATAATTCGAAAAAACCCCGCCGCTTATGGGCAGGGTTTTTGATGCGTTCGAAGTTGTTTTCTAAACGGTAAGCTCAATCTACCGGTTCAAACAGGCTACAGCGCTTCGCTTTCCTGTTTCAGTGCGTCCGCGTAACCCTCTAAAGTCTTATCGGCGCTGTACTCGCGCAGTTCGTGTTCCAACGCTTCCAATTCTTCCCCGCCGCTCATCATGCGAACCATCTCGTCGCGTGATAGATCATGCTTCGTAAACGTGCCGAGCGTGCGTCCACGCTTAAGAATTGTGAATTTGTCGCCAATCGGGTAAGCATGGTGCGGGTTGTGCGTGATAAAAATCACTGCCACACCTTGCGCCCGCGCTTTAGCAATGTAGCGCAGCACCGTTCCCGCTTGCTTCACGCCGAGCGCCGAGGTTGGTTCGTCGAGGATCAGCACTTTCGCGCCAAAGTAGACTGCGCGCGCAATCGCGACCGACTGCCGCTCACCGCCCGAAAGTGTCCCAACCGCCTGCTCTGGGTCACGGATGTCGATCCCCATTTTCGACATCTCATTACGGGCGATTTCTCCCGCCTTCTTGATGTCGAAGCGCTTGAAGATGCCCCACCCGGTCGTCGGCTCGCTCCCTAAGAAGAAATTGCGGGCGATGCTCATCAACGGAATCATAGCGAGGTCTTGGTATACAGTGGCGATTCCATGCGCCAGCGCATCACGCGGCGAGGTGAACGCTACCGGTTTTCCCTCAACCAGATATTCGCCCTCATCTGGTTGATGCACACCCGAAAGCGTCTTGATCAAGGTTGATTTGCCCGCTCCGTTGTCACCGAGTAAGCACAGCACTTCACCCGACATCAGCCGAAGCGACACATCTTTGAGTGCAATCACACTGCCGAAATATTTTGAAATGTTGACGATTTCCAGAACAGGCACACGCGACTCGTCAGCCATGTCATTTCGCCTCCGAGGCTTGCTTGCGAATATAGTTATTGACCAGCACGGCGATGATCAGCATCGCGCCCATAAAGACTAAAAACCAGTCCGAGTCTATACCCGTAAATACAATGCCTTGCTGCACCATCCCGTAGATCAGTGCCCCGAAAAGCGCCCCAATGGCAGAGCCATACCCGCCCGTTAGCAGTGTTCCCCCGATGACCGCCGCAATAATGGCGTAAAACTCGCGCTGCTGACCGCGCAGTGTATCCGCTCCACCTGTCGATAGAACTTGGATCGTCGCCACCAACCACGCGGCGGCAGCCGTCGTCATGAACAGGATCACTTTCGTTCGGTTCACGGGCACGCCGACGTTGCGGGCAGCACTCTCATCGCCGCCAATGCCGAAAATCCAGTTGCCCGGTCGTGTTCGCAGCAGAACATAGGTCGCCACTAAAGCGATGAGCACCCACCATAAAATCGAAATCGGGAATTGTGCTTCCACCCCGCGCGACGAAGTTGGATCGACAATGCTCAGAGAATTTGCGAAGAATGTCGCCGCCGAGTCGTAGCCAAGCGCTTCCTTGACCCCGCCGACCTGTGTCCGCCCCGTGATCAGGCGTGTCAAGCCAACGGTTAGACCGCGTATGATAAACAAGGTAGCGAGCGTGATAATGAATGAAGGGAGTTTGGTGCGGTTGACAAGGAATCCGTTAATCGCGCCCACCGCCAGCGCCGCGATCAGCGAAACCCCGACCGCCGCCCACACATTCCAACCGAACTGCACGGTTAAAATGGCGGTGATCATGCCCGTGCCGCCGATCATCGAACCGACCGAGAGATCGAACTCTCCGGCAATCATCAGCATCGCTACGGCTATCGCGAGGATGCCCAATTCCGCCGCTACCCCAAGGTAGTTTGCCGTCCCGCGCAGACTGAGAAAGCCCGTATCCCCTGCAACCACTGCGAAGAACAGCCACACAAGGATTGTCCCGCCGATCGCGCCCAATTCAGGGCGGCGCAGCAGCTTACGTAAAATTCCCTGCCGCCGCACACGCTCATCGGCAGCCGGGGTGAGTGTTTCGCTCGCCATGAATACATTCCCAAGAATTGTCGTCTATGAAACACCATATTACCGTCTGATTCCCTTCACCGCATGGCGAAAGGAATCAGACGCAAGCGAGATTTACCGTGTACCGCGCGCCGAGAATTCAATAACCTGAGCGGCGGTTTCCTGTGTCACGAAGCCGGGACCCGTCGGGATCAGCACTGCTCCGGGGGTGTTCAGGTTTTCGAGGAACAGGGTGAGATAGACAATCGGCAGATAACCTTGGGTGTACTGCTGCTGGTCGATGGCGAACAACATATTGCCATCGCGCACCGCTGCCAAAACTTCTGGCGATAGGTCAAATGTGCCGAACGGAATCGAGCCGAGCAGTCCTTCTGCTTCCAGCGCTGCCAGCGTCGGGATTGCCCCCGTCGGTCCGAGTGTCAGAATGCCGTTGATCGCGGCGTCTTGTTGGAGCGCGGCGCTCACGCGACCCTGTGCGCCTGTCGGATCAGCCAGATCGACCGCGAGCACGGTGGACGAACCACCCGCCGCTGAGAGCGCGTCTGCGAACCCTTGGCAGCGCAGGTCAAGACCGACGTTACCCACTTCTTGGTTGATGCACAGCGCGTTCGTTACGCCTGCCGCCGCCATGCGTTCGCCGCCGCCGAATCCGGCTTCGTATTCCGTCTGACCAACATGTGCCAGAACGCCGAGGTCAGCCGCGTGGTCACTGCCGCTGTTGATCGAGATGACCGGGATACCTGCGTCTACTGCTGCACGGATGTGATCGCCCAACGCGTCATAGTCCGGCACGGATACAACCAGACCATCCGGTTCGCTGGCAACCGCCGCGTCGATCAATTGACCCATTGCCACCATGTCGAAGGTTGCCGGTGCTTGATATTCGACCGTGACGCGCATATCAGCCGCCGCCGCATCAACACCATTCTTGACGACCGACCAGAACGGGTCAGATGCCTGACCATGCGTGACGACGACGATACGATAGGGGCGGGCGTCCTGTGCGAAAGCGACTGTATTGACCGCCAGCAGGAACAACGCTAAAACCAAAACTACTCGAAGAAAGCGTGACATATGTGACAACTCCTCATAAATTGAAAGCCCTATTCTTTACAGCAGCGCCTAGCGCTGGAGTAAACACGTTGATCCCCCTTTTTCGGCTTCTCTCTATGCTCATCGAGAAGGGCGGGGGGAGCGATATTTAGCTTTGTACATCCTTCACATAGACGACGCGGTTTTCCAGATGTGACCGTGTTGCCGCTACACCGATCTGCAAAGCTGCCCGCGCATCTGCCGAACTCACAATTGGCTCTTTGCCTGTTCGCAGGCATTCCGCGAAATGCTCGATTTGCTTGGTATAAGCGGCTCCAAACCGCTGCGGGAAGTGGGGCACGATATCATGGGTAACGCCAGCTTTTGTCACCACAACAACCGGCGTGTACTGCAAATAACCCACCTTGAGCGTGCCTTTGCTTCCGATAATCTCGGTTTGAATATCGTAGCCATACACCGCATCGCGGCTGACTTCGATATTGCCCAGCGCGCCATTTTCAAAGCGCAGGTTGATCATTGCGTAATCGATATCGCCAACAGTCTGTAATTCAGGAAACACCAACGAACTCGCTTCGGTGTACACCCGCTCGACTTCTGCGCCCATATACCAGCGCACAAGGTCGAAATCATGTATGCCCATGTCCATTACCAGACCGCCGCTCACCGCCGGGTTAGCGAATTCGAGGCTGGTGCGTCCGGCATCACGCCCGATCGAGCGCACTGCCACCGGATCACCGATCACGCCTGCATCCAATTGACGCTTGGCGTCGGCACATCCGGCATCGAACCGCCGCATGAACCCGACCTGAAACAGCACCCCCGCTTTGCGAACGGCGGCGACCATCTCGTCGGTAGTAACCAGACTCAAAGAAGTTGGTTTTTCGCAGAAGATGGCTTTTCCCGCTTCAGCGGCGGCGATCACGACTTCGTGATGGGTGCTGGTGGGTGTCGCAACGATGATCGCATGCAGATCAGGGCGCGCCAGCAGATCGTGATAGTCGGCATATACATCAACTCCGCCAACCTTGTGACTAAACTCAGCGGCAACATCTTGACGCGGGTCAGCGACAGCAAGCAGGCGCGCACCTTCGATCTGGTGCGCCGTATGCGTAGCGTAGACCTGCCCCATGCGTCCTAAACCAAGGACGCCAATATTTAGTGTGGCGGGCATAAAAGTCCTTACGTCACTAAATATCACCCACCCCATACGCAAATAGCGTCTGCGGTGGTTGAGATCTCAGGTTTTTTCAAAATGGTTGGTACGAATACATCCATACTAGGAGCAAGTTGCGCATTTGTCAATAAGTTTCGTTTTCTGCTCGATTCTGTCGCAAACTGTTGTATAATATGCAACAAAAGCTTGATGGATAGGCGATGAGCGAAATACAATCCCTGACACGTGGGTTGCTGATAGTAGACATGGTCTGGCAGGCTGGGCGCTCTGTAGGCATCACGGAATTGGCAGAGAAGCTCGGCGTAGACAAAAGCAGCGCTTCACGCTTGGTAAAAACATTGGTTGCATCGGGTTATCTCCAGCAGGAACGCGGATCGCGCCGTTTTGTGGTGGGTTCTCGCCTCTATCAAATGGGCTGGGAACTGGTCAACCGGATGCCCTTGCGCGAGAAAGCCCGCAAATATCTTTATCGATTGGTCAACGATACGGAGGAATGCGCGCATACTGCCATGTATTCAGAGGGTAAGGCGCTCATGATCGACGATGTTGAGGCGGTTCACTCGCTGCGGGTGGTGGGCGGTGTCGGGCGAATGCTGCCGATGCACTGCACAGCAGTCGGTAAAACTCTGCTGGCGTTCGGCAAACTGCCACTGCCCGCGACGCTCGAACGCAAAATGCCGAACACGTTTACCGATCCAAACGCTCTTATTCACCACTTGGCGCAGGTCTGCGAACAGGGCTACGCCTATGACGATGAAGAACATCAGCCGGGGGTGCGCTGTCTCGCCGCTCCGGTATACAACATGGCAGGAATCGCGGTGGCAGCAATTGGCATCTCTGGTCCTACCGTGCGCGTCACCGAGGATCGGGTAAGCGTGTTGGCAGGTCATGTGATGCGTGCCGCGCGCGAACTTTCGGCGGAACTAGGCTACGAGGATGAAATTAATGAACGTATATGATTCGCTGCACATGGGGCGCAGCAGTATCGATCTTTATTCTAATGATGTCGGTTCACCCTTCGAACAGATCAACAGCTTCGCCGCATATGTCGGCGGATCACCTCTCAATATCAGCGTCGGAGCGCGGCGGCTCGGTTTGAAAACCGCTTTGCTAACCGCCGTTGGTGTCGATCCGGTGGGCGATTTCATCCTCAATTTCCTGAACCGCGAAGGCGTGGAAACGCGCTATATCCCGCGCAAACCGGGACGTCGCACCAGTGCCGTTATTCTGGGAATCGAACCGCCGGATAAATTCCCGCTCGTCTACTACCGCGATAACTGCGCCGATAACGCGCTCGATATTGACGACGTGACAGCCTCTCCGCTCATGAACTGCAAAGTCTTTCAATTCGCCGGAACCAATCTCAGCGTCGAGCCGAGCCGCAGCGCGACCTTTTTCGCGGCGGAGCGCGCCAAAGCCGCCGGAATCAAGGTCATGCTTGATGTCGATTTTCGCCCGAACCAATGGCACGATGTCCGCGCTTTTGGGGTGCAGGTGCGCGCCATTCTACGCTGTGTCGATATCGTCATCGGCACGGAGGACGAGATCAATGCCGCGCTGTTGATCGAAGAAGGGCAGATGTCTCTAACGCACTCGCAAGTATCTGATACCCATGTGCAGGGTGACACCGAACGCGCTATCGCTGCGATTCTTTCAATGGGACCCGAAGCGCTCATCCTCAAGACGGGTGCGCGTGGATCACGGATTTATCTAAAAAACGGCGAAGTTATCGAAGCGCCCGGCTATCCTGTCGAGGTCTACAACATCCTCGGTGCAGGTGATGCTTTTGGCGGCGGTTTCTTGTACGGCTATGTGAACGGTTGGGGCTGGAAGAAATCAGCGCGGCTTGGCAATGCTTGCGGCGCGATTGTCGTGACCAAGCACGGATGCGCGAATTTCATGCCCACGCTGGCGGAGGTCGAAGCGTTTGTGAGTTCACGCGGGGGGTTAGAGTAAAAATTGCATATCAATACTAAAAATATGGGGGGAGATTCATCGTGAGTCAACTTGAACATTCTGTTTCATGGTGGTGCTTCGTGCCGGACAAAATGACGCCCGAAGCATTCGTCCGCACTGTCGCATCGCTCGGTTACGACGCGGTTGATCTGGTCAGCCCGGAGTATTACCAACTTGTGAAAGATCATGGGCTGAAAATCGCCGCCGTACAGGGGCATGCTTTATCCCCACAGGGATTAAACCGTCTCGAAAATCGCGGCAGTATCGAGCGAGAGCTTCAGGTCAGTCTCACCCGTGCGGCTCAGTGGCAGATTCCTTATCTCATCTGCTTCAGCGGAAACCGCGACGGATTAAGCGATGAAGAAGGACTTGCGAACACAGCCGCCAACCTCAGTTACTTTGCCAGAATGGCACAGGACGCAGGCGTAACCCTGATCTTGGAACTGCTCAACAGCAAGGTCGATCACCCCGATTATCAGTGTGATCGCACGGCATGGGGTGTCAAAGTGTGCCAGTTCGTCAATTCACCCCGTGTACAACTGCTGTACGACATTTACCACATGCAGATCATGGAAGGGGATGTCATCCGAACAATACGAGACAATCATCGTTATTTCGGACACTATCACACGGCAGGAAACCCCGGTCGCAACGAAATCGACGATTCCCAAGAATTGAATTATCGCCCCATTGTTAAAGCCATCCGCGATACCGGCTTCGAGGGGTATCTCGCGCAGGAATTTATCCCGAACGGTGATCCGGTGGCGGGTTTGAAACACGCCTTGGAAATCTGCAAAACATAGCAAGAAAGGGCTACTGATCGTGAAAACGACACGTTTGACGATGGCGCAGGCACTCGTGCTGTATCTGGCGCGACAAAGCGTCGAGCGCGACGGCGTAGAAAATAGATTCTTTGAAGGGGTGTGGGGCATCTTCGGTCACGGTAACGTTGCCGGAATAGGGCAGGCACTCCAACAGTACGCCGCCGAACTCCGCTTCTACCAAGCCCGCAACGAGCAAGGCATGGTGCATGCGGCAGTCGCCTTTGCCAAGCAGAAAAATCGTCTCGCAACCTTTGCCTGTACCTCATCAATTGGACCCGGCGCGACCAATATGATCACCGGTGCGGCGGCGGCGACCGTCAACCGTATTCCGGTGCTGCTGCTCCCCGGTGATATTTTCGCCGAGCGCATCCAATCGCCCGTGCTTCAGCAGTTGGAAAACGAACACTCGCTCGATATCAGCGTGAATGATGCTTTCAAACCGGTCTCTCGCTTCTGGGATCGCATTTACCGCCCCGAACAGTTGATCAGTTCCCTACACGAAGCCATGCGCGTTCTCACTTCTCCTGCGGATACAGGCGCGGTAACGCTCTCGCTGCCTCAAGACGTGCAGACGTACGCCTATGACTATCCTTCGGAGATGTTCGAACCGCGTGTTTGGCATATCCGCCGCGATCGCCCGGATTCGGCGTTGATGGCGCGGGCAGTTGCCGCGATTCGCGCCGCCAAGCATCCCATGATCGTCGCAGGGGGTGGGGTTCACTACAGCGGCGCGCATGAAGCCTTGCAAGTGCTGGTCGAGAAGCTCGGTATTCCCGTCGGTGAAACACAAGCAGGCAAGGGTGCGCTTCCGTTCGATCACCCGCTTAACCTCGGTGCGATTGGTGCGACGGGTACAGCAGGCGCAAACGTTATCGCCCGCGAAGCCGACTTGATCATCGGCATTGGCACGCGCTACAGCGATTTCACCAGTGCTTCCAGCACCGCTTTCCAAAACCCGGATGTGCGCTTCATCAACATCAACGTGATGGAGTTCGACGCGTACAAACGCGGCGCGATCGCGCTCGTCGGTGATGCCCGCGCCACGCTCGAAGAACTGCTCGCGCTCGTCGGTGATGTCCGCACCAGTGACGACTATCAGGCACGCTGCCGCCAGCTTAACGCTGCATGGGATGCCGAAGTCAGCCGGATTTACAACCTCGAACATGAACCGCTGCTCAGTCAGGGCGAAGTCGTGGGCATGATCAACACCTTTAGCCGCCCGCGTGATGTTGTGCTGTGTGCGGCGGGCAGTCTCCCCGGTGACTTACATAAGCTGTGGCGCACCCGCGAGCCGCGCGGCTACCATCTCGAATATGGTTTTTCCACGATGGGCTACGAGATCGCGGGCGGTCTGGGTGCAAAACTCGCAGATCCCACCCGTGAAGTCTACGTTATGGTCGGGGATGCGTCTTTCCTCATGCTCAACAGCGAGATCGTCACGATGGTGCAGGAAGGCATCAAAGTGATCATTATCCTCCTTGATAATCACGGCTACGCCAGCATCGGCGGTTTAAGTAAGAGCGTCGGCAGTGACGGTTTTGGCACGAAATACCGCCACCGCTCCGACAGCGATCAACTTGACGGCGAAGTACTGCCCATCGATTTTGCCAAACTCTGCGAAAGTATGGGCGCGGTCACGTTCAAAGCGATGAACCGCGACGAGTTCGGCACTGCACTGGAACAAGCGCGGCAGATCAACAACCGTCCGGTTTGTATCGTCACAGAGGTGGATCGGCGGCAGCGGGTCGGCGGATATGAGTCATGGTGGGATGTCAGTGTTGCTGAAGTCAGCGAAAACCCCGACGTTCAGCGCGCCCGCCAAGCGTACGAAGCCGCCAAACAGAAGGAACGGCATCACTTATAGGGCAAGAGGCGCACTGCGCCCGCCCTTTGATTTGAAGGACAGAAGGACAAACATCATGGCGATCAAGATCGCAAGCGCCCCCGTTTCGTGGGGTATCTATGAATTCGAGGGCATCGCCCCTAAATATCCGTATCAGCGCGTCTTAGATGAAATTCAGCAGACGGGCTACACCGGCATTGAGTTAGGACCCTACGGCTACCTGCCCACTGATCCCGAAGTTTTGCGGCGTGAACTGGGTGTACGCGGCTTACAACTTCTCTCCGCCTTCGTGCCTGTCAAGCTGGTTGATGCTGCGGCTCACGAAGCTGGAGCACAGGCGGCGCTCAAAGTCGGTCGGCTGCTGGCGGCACTCGGCGCGCAATATATTGTTCTGGCGGATGACAACGGAAGCGTGCCGGAACTCGTCGCCAAAGCGGGGCAGCGCACAGGCAGCGCACTTACGAGCGCTCAATGGGATGTGTTCGCGCGCGGCGTCAACCTGATCGCGCGCCGCATCAATGACGAGTTGGGCTTAAAGGTTGCTTTTCATCATCACTGCGGCGGCTATGTCGAAACCCCTGTCGAATCGATGGAACTGCTTTCGCGCACTGACGATCAATTAGTCGGGCTGTGCCTCGATACCGGACATTGGCACTACGGCGGAGGAGATGCCACCGCCGCGATTGATCAACTCAAAACCCGCGTGACTTATCTGCATCTCAAGGATTGCAGTGCCGAAATCGCCGCCCGCTGCCGTGCTGAAGGCAAAGATTATTTCGAAGCCGTCAAAGCCGGGGTTTTCTGCGCGCTCGGCGTCGGTGAGGTCAATTTCCCCGCCGTCAAAGACAAGATGCTGGCGCTCGGTTATGACGGGTGGGCGATTGTCGAGCAGGACATCCTGACCGACGATCTCGACGTTCCGAAGCGTTTTTCGGCGGCAAACCGCGATTATCTCAAGTCGATTGGTCTTTAAGCAGATTCAAGGAACATCATCATGGCAAGCGGAAAACTCGGCATTGGCTTGATCGGCGCAGGCAGAATTGGTCGCGTACACGGTGAAACAATCGCCCGCCGCGTCCCCGGCGCAAAATTGGTGACAATCTACGACGTGAACGGCGCAGCGGCGGAAACGCTGGCGTTTGAACTCGGCACATCGGTTTCGCTGTCGGTCGAAGCCGTCCTCAATAATCCCGAAGTCAAAGCGGTGGCGATTTGCTCATCAACGGATACGCACGCCCCGCTGATCCGACAGGCGGCACAGGCGGGAAAAGACATCTTCTGCGAAAAACCGATTGCGGCTGATCTGGCAGTGATCGATGATGCGCTCAAAGTCGTCGAAGCAGCGGGGGTCAAGCTTATGATCGGCTTTAACCGCCGCTTTGACCCGAACTATGCCCGTGTCAAACAGGCAATCGACAGCGGAGAAATCGGCACACCCCAGCTGATGCACATCATCAGCCGCGACCCCGCGCCGCCGCCCGTTGAATATATCAAGGTGTCGGGCGGTTTGTTCCTCGATATGACGATCCACGACTTCGATATGGCGCGTTTCCTGCTCGGTGACGTGATCGAAGTTTACGCGGTTGGCGGCGTCATGGTCGATCCGGCGATCGGTGCGGCGGGTGATATTGATACCGCGATCATCACGCTCAAGTTTGCGAATGGCGCGCTCGGTACGATTGACAACAGTCGTAAAGCGGTCTATGGCTATGATCAACGTGTCGAGGTGTTTGGCAGTGCGGGTAGTGCCTCCAGCGAAAACGTCTACGCGGATATTGTCACACTCAGCACCGCTGACAGTGTGCGCCGGGGTCTGCCGCTCAATTTCTTCATGGAACGCTACATGAACGCCTACCAAATCGAGTTGGCGGCATTCGTGAAGGCGCTGCAAGACGGTACGCCGATGCCCGTCACAGGCGCGGACGGACGCGCTCCGGTGGTGATCGCGAAAGCGGCGATGAAGTCCCTGCGCGAAAACCGTCCGGTCAAGCTGTCTGAAATCTAGAGGCTGTCTGAATATCGCTCATACAGATGGCTTGTAAGCCGCCTGTATGAGCGAAGAAACAACGATATTCAGATACACCCGAACGCATGTCATGAGTGATCGAACGAGGAAACAATGGTTGAACAGATTGTAGACTTCATCAACGGGCAGTGGACAGATACCCGTTCCGCCAGTCGTCTCAACGTCGTTAATCCTGCGCTGGCGAAGCCTATCGGCGAAGTCATGCTGACCCCAAAGGAAGTGGTCGCGCAGGCGGTTGAAGCGGCGCACAAGGCTTATCTCGAATGGCGGCGCGTCCCGGTTGGTGAGCGTATCCAGCCGCTTTACAGGCTCAAGACGCTTCTTGAAGCGAACATCGAAGACATCGCGCGCATCATCACCAACGAATGCGGCAAGACCTACGACGAAGCCATTGCTGAAATGCGGCGCGGCATCGAAAATGTCGAGGTCGCCGCCGGTATGCCTTCCCTTATTCAGGGCTACAACAATGAAGATATCGCCAGTGGAATCGACGAGCATATGTTTCGTCAGCCGCTTGGAGTTGCTGTCGCCATCACGCCCTTTAACTTCCCCGGCATGATCCCGCTGTGGTTCTTGCCCTACGCCGTGGCGACGGGCAACGCGTTCATCCTCAAGCCGAGCGAAAAAGTACCGATGACCAGCGCCAAGATGTTCGCCCTCATCGAGCAGGCGGGCTTCCCGAAAGGCGTACTGCAATTGGTCAACGGGAACAAAGAGGCAGTCGATGCGTTGTTGGATCACCCGCTCGTCAAGGCGGTGAGCTTCGTCGGTTCAACGCCTGTTGCCAAATACATCTACAGCCGCGCAACCGCCAACGGCAAGCGCGCACAATGTCAGGGTGGCGCAAAGAATCCGGTCGTCATTATGCCCGATGCCGATATGGAGATGACCACCCGCATCATGGCGGATTCAGCCTTCGGGTGTGCCGGTCAGCGCTGTTTGGCGGCATCAGTCGCCGTCACTGTTGGCGATGCGCGCACCAGCTTTACCGAATTGATCGCCGATGCCGCCGCCAGCCGAGTCGTCGGTTACGGCTTGGATAAGGGCGTACAAATGGGTCCTGTCATCAGCGCTGATAGCAGAACCCGCATCGAAAACATCATCGCTGAAGGCGAGCGCACGGGTACAGCAAAAGTGCTGGTTGATGGACGCGGCAAAGCGGCATCCGGCTATGACGACGGCTACTGGGTTTTCCCGACCATCCTTGATGAGGTTAATCCCGCCAGCGAAATTGCCCGCACCGAAATTTTCGGACCTGTCCTCAGCCTGATGCACGCCAGCGACATGGACGAGGCGATTCAGTTGGTCAACAACCGCGCCTTCGGCAACATGGCGTGTATCTTCACCAGCAGCGGAGCAGCGGCACGCAAGTTCCGCAACGAAGCAGATGCAGGCAATGTCGGCATCAATATCGGTGTCGCCGCGCCAATGGCGTACTTCCCATTCAGCGGTTGGAACGACAGCTTCTTTGGCGACCTGCACGGGCAGGGGCGTCACGGCGTTGAGTTTTACACGCAGACGAAAGTTGTTGTCGAGCGCTGGCCCAAAACATGGAGTCGCACTTTCTAAAGTCACGCTGATACGTTCATCGCAGAGAATGCAGAAGAAAGGTTATATTCTGCGCTCTCTGCGGTTCTTTAGTTCGTAGGCTGTTTCCGTTTGGAAAGATGGATGAGTTGGGGAACTCGCTATGACCAGTATCGGCAAATATCGCCACTTGAGCCGCTGTGCCACGCCCAAAGGTCATGTGGTCATTCTGGCGATTGATCATCGTGCCAATCTGCGTGCCGCCCTGCCTCAGCCCATCACCGATGCCGAGTTTGCGGCATTCAAACAGCAGGTTATTGGTGCGCTGGCGGGGGATGCTTCGGGCGTCCTCACCGATCCCGATTTTGGCATCACGGCGGGCGTCGTCAGCGGCAGCATCACGCCGGGTCATGGTTTGCTTGCTCCTATTGAAGTCACCAATTACGATGTTCACCCTAGTCAGCGTGAGGTCGAGTTCATTCCCAATTGGTCAGTGCGTCACATCAAGCGCATCGGCGGGGATGGCGTCAAGCTCCTGCTTTACTATCACCCGGATGCCGCCAACGCCGAAAAGCAGCGTGCTATCGTTCGCCGCCTCGTAGACGACTGCGCGGCAGAGGATATCCCGTTCTTCTTGGAGCCGATCGCCTATTCGCTCGATCCTTCTGTTCCGCTTACTAACGCTGATCTTCTGGCGATCACGGTAGACATGGCACGCCTTTTCAGCAGCATGGGCGTTGATGTCCTCAAGCTGCAATTTCCGGTTGATGCCGCCCAAAATCGTGATGAATCAACATGGCGCGCGGCATGTCAGCAGGTCAGCGAAGCCTGTTCTGTCCCGTGGGTGTTGTTAAGCGCGGGCGTCGATTTTGACACCTTCGCCACACAGACACGGATCGCTTGTGAGTCGGGTGCATCCGGTGTGATCGTCGGGCGCGCCATCTGGAACGAATCCGTCACCCTGCTGGGTGCGGCGCGTGAAACCTTCCTCGCCACCACCGGGCGCGATCGCGTCCGCCAACTGCGTGACCTCTGCTCGGAATCCGCCCGTGCGTGGCAGTCGATTGTTAGACCACCCACAACTGCCCACGAATAAGCCGAGACTGCTGGCGGTATCGTTCTCTGGAGCGCCTCCTCTTGCGTTTTCGCGCCGTCTTGACGACACTAGCGTGAAAATTCAGGAATCCGAACGCGATGAACTACGCTACGACAATTGCACAAGCGCTCAATATCCGCCCCGAACAAGTCAAGACCACGATTGAATTGTTGGATGCGGGCAACACGCTCCCATTCATTGCCCGCTATCGCAAAGAGATGACAGGCGCGCTGGACGAAGATCAAATTCGCCGCCTTGCCGAGATGGTTAATCATCTGCGAACGTTAGATGAACGCCGCCAAGCGATCTTGGCATCCATTGAGGAACAGGGCAAGCTGACGCCCGAACTTAGCGCGCAAATTGCCGCCGCGTCGTCGCTGACCGCGCTCGAAGATTTGTATCTGCCGTACCGCCCCAAACGGCGAACCCGTGCCGGAATCGCCCGTGAGAAGGGATTATCCGACCTCGCGGATCGGATTCTTCAACAGGTGCGGGTGCGCCAGAGCGAAGCGGAGATCGCCGCGCCGTTTCTCAATGCGGAAGTACCCACCGTTGAAGAAGCTTTCGCCGGAGCACGCGATATTGTCGCCGAGACGATCAGCGACGATGCGCGTATTCGCGGCAGTGTGCGCGAAAAGGCTTTGAAATGGGGGCTGCTCCAAAGCGAAAAGATCGACGGCGCGGCGGACGAAAAGAATGTTTATGCGACCTACTACCAATTTGAAGCGCGCACGGATCGGGTTCAGCCGTATCAAGTGTTGGCGATCAATCGCGGAGAAACCGAAAAAGTGCTGCGTGTAAAAATCGATCTGGTTGAGCGTGATTGGCTGACGCCGATTCATGCGGTGTATCAGCCTGATCACCGTTCGCCGTTGGCGACACAGCTTGACTTGGCGATTCACGATGCTGCGAAACGGCTTCTGCTCCCGGCAATCGAGCGCGATGTACGCACCACTTTGACCGAGCAAGCGGAGTCGCACGCGATTCAAGTATTCGCGCTCAATTTGCGCGGTCTGCTCAACCAACCGCCGCTGGCGGGGCATGTCGTCATGGGACTTGATCCGGCATACCGGACAGGCTGCAAAGTTGCCGTGATCGACACAACCGGAAAAGTATTGGCGACCGATACTATTTACCCACACGAGCCGCAGCGCCGCTGGCAAGAAGCGGTGCATACGCTTCGCGGGTTGATAGAAAAATACCGCGTCACGTTGATTGCCATTGGCAATGGCACAGCATCGCGCGAAACCGAAAAACTCGCCGCCGAACTGACCGCCGCCGATAGCACCGTTCATTACGTTATGGTGAATGAAGCGGGGGCAAGTGTCTACAGCGCCAGCCCGATGGCACGCGCCGAACTCCCCGATCTTGATGTCACGCTGCGTGGTGCGGTATCTATTGCGCGGCGCGTGCTCGATCCGCTGGCGGAACTCGTCAAAATCGATCCCAAATCGATCGGGATTGGTTTGTATCAGCATGATGTGAATCAGAAACAGCTTGCCGAAAAACTTGCCGGTGTAGTGGAAATCACCGTGAATCGGGTTGGAGTCGATGTAAATACGGCATCGGTTGCACTCCTCACCCATGTTTCCGGAATTGGACCCAAGCTTGCAGAGCGCATCATCGAATACCGCGACCGCGAGGGCGCAATCAACACCCGCGCCGAATTGAAAAAAATCGCCGGGTTAGGTCCAAAAGCATTTGAACAAGCGGCGGGTTTTTTACGCGTGCGGGCGGGTAAAAACCCCCTCGATGCCAGCGCAATCCACCCCGAAAGTTATACGATTGCGGCGGCAGTTCTGGAGCGTGCCGGAATTGATATGAAAATGCCGCCCGCCCAACGTGCCGATCCCCTCAATGCGTTACGTCAGCGCCAGCCGATCGAAGCACTTGCGGCAGAACTAGGGACAGGTGTGCCAACACTGACCGACATTTTTGAACAGCTCATCCGCCCCGGACGTGATCCACGTGAAGACCTGCCCGCGCCGCTCTTACGCAGTGATGTTCTTTCGATGGAAGCGTTAAAACCCGGCATGATTCTGCACGGAACGGTACGCAATGTGGTCGATTTTGGCGCGTTCGTTGATATTGGCGTAAAGCAAGATGGTCTGCTGCATCGCAGCCAAGTCCCACGCGGAACGACATTGAGCGTAGGCGATGTGATCGAAGTCGAAATCCTGAGCGTAGAACTGGAACGCGGGCGAATCGGCTTGGGTTGGGTGCAGTAATCCTGCGGCGCAACAGCCCGTTGATCGCACGCGTTTTTACGAACTGCCTATGATAGAGGCATTGATGTGTAACAATGCCAAAGACGGAGGAGTTCCATGAGCGCAAGTCGAAAACTGGCATACATTGCCGGATTCATCGGCGCAGGGATTCTCACCATCGGTCTGTTGATTACCGCGATTGCCTATACCGGTGTGGAAGGGGAGAACTATTCGTTAGGGAATCACCTCATTTCAGAATTGGGTGTGACGACCGTTTCAGAACTTTCGGGGTTGTTCAGCGTAACGCTGATCGTTGGCGGATTGTGCTTTGGAGCGCATATGGTCGGCGTCGGCTTGCAATTCGACGACTGGTTCCGCTGGTTTACGATCATTGGTGGTGTGCTAGTCGGCATTTTCGGGCTTTTGGTAGGCTTTTTCCCGCTGGACGTGAATCCGGTTGTGCATTCAACCGTTGCTACGATCTTTTTCTTTTCGGGGATGGTCGTGGTCACATTCTTCACCGTATATGTGGCAGCCAGCGATCAGACGGTATTTCCAAAATGGATGGCAGTCGCAGGCGTCCCGATGGTGATTTCTGCTGCTGTTTTCCTGCTCGCTTCGCTGGTAACCGTTGCCAACGGCGGAAACGCGATTAATCCGCCGATGTCAACGCGCAGTCCGGTTGAGCCGATCATGGTTGCGGAATGGTGCGTGCTTATTTTCCTGCTGGTTTGGGGTGTGATCGTCTCGGTGCGTCTTGCGCTAAAGGATTAAAACAGATGCCCATACTGCCCATGAGGACTCCCGATGTTCCAGCAATACATTACAGACACATCGAAAGTCTCGATGATCCGCGCCGCAAACAAAAATACGCATGCTTTACCTGCCGGGTGAGTTTTCCGCTCCGCGATCCGGCGCAAAATGTCACACGGTGTCCACGATGTGGGGAAAAGTTATGGGCGATGGGGAAGTTATTCAAACCACCCAAGAAAACTGGCGACTTGGCGTGGGAAGCGGTTCAACTGCTGCGGCGGGCGGGTGTTCTTTACACATCCGCCCATGATGATCTGGCGTGGACGATTTCGCCCCGCTTGGATCCTGCCCGTGAACATGATCGGCGCTTCGTGTGGACTCTTTTACTCAGCAATGGATTCTGGGCGTACACCCCCGAAAACCCGGTCTGGTATGTGCCGTTATATCAATGGGCACGTCCTCGCCCTGTTCATCCGCGTGATGTGCCTGAATACCTCGATTGGTGGTATGAAAATATCCGGCGGCGGATTCCTGTCGTGATGGAACTCTGTGATTTTTTGAGCCTCACTAAGCCGCGAATCGTGCTTTCTGAGGAGGCAAAGGGTCGGCTTAAGCCGTGAGCCATCAGGCGTAAAATAATGGATTCTGCTTATTCGCTGGAACGCGCCGCATCTCCTGACGCTGTTTCCATGCGGGTCACTCGATACTGCGGATACGCATAGGTGTGATCTTCGCCTGTTGTTGTCAATGTTTCGATGGTATGGCTGACTTCGACCCGCAACTCGGCGCTCAATTCGGAGGAATCGCCCGGAGAAGTGTAGGCGATCTGCACCTCTGCCCATGTGGGATCGTTCGCCTGTTCCTCTTGAATGCGGGTGATGCCGCGTTTCGGGGTATCGAACCACGCCCAACCGTGCCGCTGCCACAGCGCGCATTCGGCGGCTTGTTGGAAACCATCGCGCAAACCCGCCCACCCGCGATAATGCCGCCGAAGGGCGGCGACATCCCCTTCGCGCCGTATGATTTGCGCCGCCTGTGCGTTTTCGACATACGCCCAAAAATGACCGCTCGGCATCTCCATAAATGTAGGGGCGAACACATGCCCACCGAAATGACTCACGCGCCACACGCGCAGTTGATCGACTGCGTATGTATCGCGCAGATGTTTATAGAGGGGATACCCGAACTTGGCACATGCCGCGTCAACACTGCCGTGCGTGCAAACAAGGATATCGCGGGTAGTGTCCGCGTTAGCGATGCGATACGCCTCAAAGCGGGGCAGTGCAGTACGATCCTGATACAGCGCCCATGCTAGTGTGCCGAGTTCATCAACCGGAACATGATATTCCACTTTGTTGAACTGTGAGAATGCTCCGGTGGGGCGGGTATAGTGCATCACACGGCGATAATTTTCACGCGAATAAAGCGGGTCAGGCGCGATCGACAGCAAACGGTGCGGATAGCCTTCGCCTGCATAATAGGCTTTCAGCCAAAGCGCCAGCAGATCGATGATCGGTTGTGGAAGCGCTCCGGCGGTTTGCGTCATGTCACGTTTCCACGGCAGCGGCGTTTCGATAAGGATCGCATCCTCGAAGGAGTCCGCGTGTCCTACCGGATCAAGTCCTTTTTCCAATGCGAGACAGTTGCAATAACTTTTCGGAGGAACTGCGGTCGTGTTCATGTCCATTCCGTCACCCGTTTTACGCCGGAATCACTGTTTTGACCTTGCCATTGATCGATGCCGCCGCTTTTTTGTTCCGTCCGCCGCGCCGCCCAATCGGAACACATAATGGCGTTCCTGTAACCGGATCAACGATCACGTCCGCATCCAACCCGAACACCTGCAAGATATTTTCGGATGTGATCACCTGATCCGGCGTTCCTTGTGCCACGATCTGCCCGCCGCGCAGCGCGACGATCGTATCGGCATAACGCGCCGCCTGATTGAGATCATGCAGTACCATCACAATCGTTCGCCCTTGCTCGTTCAGTTCCGCCAGCAGGTCGAGGACATCGATCTGGTGGGCAAGGTCAAGATACGTCGTTGGCTCGTCTAGGAGCAGCACATTGGTTTGCTGTGCCAGCGCCATCGCGATCCACGCTCGCTGGCGCTGCCCGCCGCTGAGCGTATCAACCGGACGATCCGCAAATAGGGTGAGATTGGTCTGCTCCAACGCTTCCGCGACAATACGCTCGTCGTCTCCACTCCACTGCTGAAACCAATTCTGATGTGGGTAACGCCCCTGCGCGACCAGTTCATGCACGGTCAAGCCTTCGGGTGCAGTCGGAGCTTGCGGCAGAATACCAAGCTGGCGCGCTAGGTCTTTCGCTTTCATGGCGTGGATGTCCTGCCCATCCAAATATACCGCTCCATGAGCGGGCTTGAGCAGGCGCGACAGCCCACGCAGGAGTGTGCTTTTGCCGCACCCGTTCGGACCGACGAGCGCCGTAATATGCCCCGGCGTCAAGGTCAACGTCAGTTGATGGATGATGTTCGCGCCGCTGTCATAACCGAGGGAGAGATTTTCAGCCTGAATCACGCGGTTTGTTTCCTTATGGATATCACTTGCGATACCGAACGAGCAGGAGCATGAAATACGGTGCGCCGATCAGCGCGGTGACGATGCCGATCGGCAGTTCTGACGGAGCAATCACCCAACGCCCGATCAAATCCGCCAACACAAGGAGCGCTCCGCCGAACAATGCCGTGATTGGCAGCATTCCTTCGTGCGCGGGACCGACTAACCGCCGCGTGATGTGCGGCGCGATTAACCCGACAAAGCCGATTGTCCCCGCGACCGCAACCGCAACCGATGCCAGCGCCACGCTGATCACGAGCAGAAACGCTCGTTGTCTTTCGACACGTACACCGAACCCGGTTGCTACTTCGTCACCCAGATTGAGCGCATTCAGTGACCGCGCGCTCAGGAATGCCAGCGGCAGCAGGACGAGCATCCAAGCGCCTAACGTGCGGACATGCTGCCAGTTTCCGCCGTACACACTTCCGGTCAGCCACACATACGCCTTTTGCACATCATTGATTTCGCCAAACACGAGGATAAATGTTGTCAATGATCCCAGCACCGCCGCAAACGCGACTCCGATCAAGATCAGCCGCACCGGGGAAGTCGCGCCGCGTTTCCATGCCAGCAGATAAACCGCCGCCGCTGTCAGGATCGCGCCGCCGAACGCCGCCCACGGCAGCAGTGACATTTGAGCATCGTTAAACCACACGATCATGGCGACTGCCGCTAAACCTGCACCCGCCGTTACACCGAGGATGCCCGGTTCTGCAAGTGGATTGCGGGTAATGCTCTGCATGATCGCGCCGGAGGTTGCCAGCGCCGTTCCCACCAGAAAGGCGAGGAGAATACGCGGCAGCCGGAATGTATGCACGACCAGCACAAAATTACGGTAGTCCGGATGATCGGCGGGCAGTGTGCCTGTCAGCGTCTGGATCACATCCAGCGGTGACATATTGTATGCCCCATAATTGATGCTCATCACGAGAACAACGAGCGTGAACGCGAGCAGAAACAGCGCCGCCAACGGCACGCGCCGATCGATCTTGAAGGAGATGGGCAGACGGGGCAGGCGAACGGCGATCCACGTCTGACGGATGCGGCGTTCTGCCATCAGCGTTTCACCTTCCAGCGTGCTAGATAGATGAAGAATGGCGCGCCTACCAGTGCCATCATTACGCCGACCGGAAGCTCAAGCGGACGCAAGACCACGCGCGCCGCTACATCTGCCAGCGTGACGAGGATGCCTCCCAACACTGCCGAATACGGGATGATCCAGCGGTAGTCCACTCCGGCGATAAAGCGCGCGATGTGCGGAATCACCAGCCCGACAAAGCCGATCGGTCCTGCCAATGCGACGGCTCCGCCCGCGAGCATAACCACGAGCGCGGCGGCGATGAGCTTGATCCTCAGCGTGTCTTGTCCCAAGCCTTTGGCGACATCTTCACCCAAGCTGATCGTCGTGATCTGGCGGCTGATCAACAGCGCCCCCACCAAACCAACCGCGATCAGTGGGGCGGTTTGCGTGATGATGGCGAAATCGCGCCCGCCGAGTGATCCCGCCGTCCAGAAGCGGATTCTATCGAGTGTTTCTTGATCCTGTATCAAGATTGCTGTCGTCAACGATGACACAAATGCCGTCAGAATCACGCCCGCCAGCGTCAGCCGCAAGGGCGTTGCGCCGCCAAATGCACCGATTCCGTACACGAATGCCGCCGCCAGCCCCGCACCAATCAGCGCGGCGATCGCATAAACGGATAGGGATGGAGTCCCGAGCAGATAGACCACCAGCACCACCGCGAACGCCGCTCCCGCGTTGATGCCGAGAAGACCGCTGTCCGCCAGCGGATTACGCGTCAAACCCTGCATGATTGCACCGGCGACCGCCAGCGCCGCCCCGACGATCACGCCTGCGATGACACGCGGCAGGCGTACCGTTTGGATAATCACGTGATCAAACTCGGCTTCGTCGAAGTCAAATAGGGCTGCGTATACCACCTGCGGGGTAATGTCCGCCGCGCCGAGCGTGATGCTCCACAACAGACAGCCGATCAGCAGTACGAGAGAAAGCAGCAGCCCCGGCAGCAGTAAAACACGGCTGCCGAGGATGCGCGTTTGATAAGAAGAAAGGTGTGTCATACGCTAGGACAGGCTCGCTGCTTCACAGGCATCGTCCTTAAGGCTCGCTTGATGGTTTGGGAAGACGCGTCATGCGCCCATGATGTCGCTCATACTATAGGGAAATGCGTTGGGATTTCTACGCCAAACGTTAATTGATAAGTTGGCGGGCTGTGCAATCCAGAATTTCAAGTGCCGGGATCGGTTTGTGTGCTGAGTCATGGTGTGGTTTTCACACATAGGAACTCCCGCATTAACCGAGGTTAATGCAACTCCGGTGGTTTTTTCGCGGTGTTTGAGTTGAATCGAAACTTTTTTGACCTCTATGAGACTGAAGCGCTGTGCAGCGCATAAAGTAAAGGCGACGGAATGGCAGACAAGCGGCTGAAACTTTCATCAAAATGGATACAGTGGGCAGGATTTATTACAGCGTTTCTGACAGGGTGTTTGTTTGCGATCGTGCTGCTGGCTTCAAGTGCGGGGTTTGTTAGCAATGACGATTATTATCACAGCCGGATTGCCAGCGAAATCATTGAGCAGCGCACCCTGCGCGTCGCTTTTCCGTGGCTGCCGCTCACCATTTTGAGTCCTGAGAAGTTTGTCGATCATCACCTGCTGTATCATGTTTTTCTGGCACCGTTTTCGTACTGGGGCGGGGTGGGTGGCGCGAAAGTGGCACAAGCGCTGATCGTCGGGGGGATATTTGCCGCCGTTTGGATGCTGCTGCGCCGTTTGGAAATCCGTCCCGCGTGGTTATGGTTAATCGCCGTGCTTGGCGTATCCGCGCCATTTTTGTACCGGATGGTGATGGTGCGCGCTCAAGGGGCAGCCGTGCTGATGCTTCTGCTGGCTCTGTACGCCTTTTTTAGTCATCGCCCCCGATGGCTGATCCCGATCGCATTCGCGTTCACATGGTTGTATAACGGCTTTATCCTGCTGCCAATCTTTGCTGGCTTATATCTCGTTTCTGCGTGGCTGACGGAGCGCCGTTTCGTGTGGCAGCCGCTTGTGTATACGCTGATCGGCACGGCAGCGGGCTTGATCATCAACCCGTATTTCCCCCAGAATATCGCTTTTATCCTCGATCATCTAGGCGAAAAAGTCGATATCGCTTCGAATATCCGCGTAGGCAGCGAATGGTATCCGTACACTACGCAAGCGTTACTCGAAAATTCGCCGGGTGCGCTTCTGGCGCTGGTAGGCGGGATGATCGCGCCAAGTCTGCGAAAGACAGGACGGGATCGCACCGAAACGATGCTGATGCTGACGGCGATTCTCACGCTGTATATGGCGTTCGAATCACGGCGCTTTATCGAATATGCGCCGATCTTCGCGCTTTTATTCTGTGCGGCGGCGCTGGGAAGAATGGGCAGAAACACAATCCAATGGGATCAACTGCTCCCGTCGTTTGCCGCCCGATTCCGGTTCAAATGGGTGTATCCGCTGCTGCTGAGTCTGCCCGTGCTGGTACTTATATGGCACACCATGCATACTGTGCAGGAAGATATCCAAGATGCGCCGGATGCAGAGTATATGGCGGGGGCGGCGGCTTGGTTGCAGACAAATACGCCGCCTAATGCGTTGATTTTTCAAACAGATTGGGACGATTTTACGTATCTGTTTTACCATAATACCCATAACACGTATCTCGTCGGGCTTGACCCGACTTATTTACAGGTTGCTGACGCGACGTTGTGGAATCTGTGGGTTCCGATTACACAGGGCATGGTCGAACGCCCATCGGTGCTCATTCGTGAATCATTTGGCGCGGCTTACGTCGTGAGCGATTTGAATCACGAGGCGTTCGCCAGCAGTGCAGAAAACGACCCGAATATGCAGCTTGTTTATCGCGACTCCTACAGCCTGATCTGGCAAGTTATGGAACCGCAGCCGGAGAATTGAGCATTGATCGTCATCGTTCTTCCCGACATTACAGCCGAGCAAAACTTACTGGTCGAAGCCATGCAGAGCGATCCCGAGGCGCAGCGCATGATTTACGAGCAGTATTTCCCGCCTGTGTATCAGTTCATTCGTTTGCGGATTAATGATCGGGAACAGGCGCGCGATATTGCGGCGGATGTCTTTCTCGATTTCTTTCTGGCGCTGCGTAACAAACGCACGCCGCACACGAGTTTACGCGCTTGGTTGTTCCGGGTCGCACGCAACAAAATCTATGATCATTATGGCAAGTCGAAGCAGTTCCCAAAGACAACGCTGGACGAATGGATTCCGGGATCAGCCGACCAGAACCCCGAACTGGCGTTCTTTGATACTTTTCGGGTTGAACGGGTGCGGAATGCGATGCGCTTGCTTTCTCCTGAGCAGCAGGAAGTGCTGATTTTGCGCTTTGGACAAGGCTTGAACTTGCAAGAAACCGCTGATCTGATGGACAAGAGTGTGAGCGCGGTCAAGTCTTTACAATTTCGCGCTGTAGAGGCGCTGCGTACGTTCCTTGACACGGGCGAGATGGATTAACACAATGCAATCCCTTATCGAAGTATTCGAAGACTGCGTTCAGCGCCTGACATCGGGCGAATCGCTCGAACGCTGTTTATCGCGCTACCCGTCGTTTGCCGAACAGCTTCGCCCGATGCTCGAAACCGTTATCAGCTTGCGGCGGATGCAAATCCCACAGGCTGAAGTGATTCAAGACAAAGCGATTGTCTGGGACAGAATTCAATGGCAGATGAATGCTGCACGCACACGCTCGACGCGGGGTGTGCGTTCGATCATACAAGTGGCGGCGGCGGTGTTCGTGCTGCTTCTGCTGCTTACGACAACATGGTTTGTGTTGACGCGCCCTGATCTGCCGCCTGACCCGAATGAGATCGTGCCGCTGGTGACAACCGAAACGCCGACTCAAACACCAACTCAAACAGCGACTCAAACACTGACGTTAACCAGCACACCGACTCAAACAGCAACTCAAACGCCGACTCATACATCAACCCAAACACCGACTCAAACATCAACTCAAACACCGATGTTGACGAGCACGCCGACAGCCAGCCCAACGCCTTCGCTGATGTTAACCGCTTCACCTACGGTGACCTTTGCGCCGGGATGCGGTGCGCCGTTGAGCGCGGGAGAGGCATCCGCCCGCGTTTTGGAGATATACCCGAACACGACGATCTTGAGCGTGACATCAATGGAAATGTTCGGCGGTAGGTTGGTCTGGGAAGTTAGAACCTCTCATCAGATCGTGGTTGTGATCGATGTCGCATGCGGGACTATCCTCACCATCGAGCGTGCTAACTCCGGGAGTGAACCGACTCCGAGCGCTGATAATGTGAATGACAATGAGGTCAGCGACACGGGAAGTAATGACAATGAGGACGACGACAGCAATGATAATGAGGAGGAAAACGAGACAGATTAGCGATGGATGAGAAAAGCACCCCTCCCCCACTCGCTTCGCTCGTCTCCCCTCCCCGAATTCGGAGAGGGGAGCAAGCAAAAGCAATCGCTAAAAGGG
>CALBRY010000031.1 GCA_937927665.1 uncultured Chloroflexota bacterium | reverse complement strand
ATTCTTCATGCGCCTCCGTATCGCTGCTTTTGGAATGGTACTGTTTTCAGTGTTTTTGCTAGGGTGGATGGCATCGGATATCCCTTTTTCACTCCCTTACTCCAATGTGGATTTTTATACCTACTATGCGGGTGGCAAGTTGTTCAGCCAGCAGCAAAATATTTACAGCAGTGAGTTGACGAATGCCCTCTTAACCGCGCAAGAGCTGCCGTACATTCAAAACAGCGACTACATTTATCCGCCTTATATGGCGCTGCTGCTGTCGTTTGTCGCGGGTATTCCGCCGCGCGTGCTTGCGTTTGTGTGGGGGATTCTCAACCTGGCAGGGTTGGCTCTTTCGGTGTACTGGTTAGCCGATCTTGTCTCCGATTCACAGTCACGTGTTCGCAAATTCACTGAATTTTTGCTGCTGGCGTTGTGCTTCATGCCTACACAATATGCGTTGTTTGTGGGGCAGGTAAACATGATTTTGCTGGCATTGATGATCGGTGCGTTCCGGTGGGATATTCGCAATCAAGGGCGACTTGCGGGCATTGTGTTGGGGATCGCTATCCTGATCAAAGTCTCGCCCGCCATTTTGTTGTGGTATTTCTTGTGTCGCGCCCGTTGGACAACGTTGGTCTGGTCGGGAATTGTTGTTCTAGCCGTCGGGCTTGTCACTTTTCCCTGGACTTATGACTACAATCTCTTGTACCTCACAGAGGTTATGCCTCATCTTTCCCAACCCCAGGCGCACGCCGTAAATCAATCGTTGAACGGATTTTTCAGCCGTATTCTGACGGATAACGTGTTTTCAACAGCTTGGGTCAATGCGCCGACACTTTCGCGCTTGTTGACGTTGGCAGCCAGTGGCGTGATGGGGGTGTTTTCCCTGCTGGTTGTTTTTCGCGGTGTTCGTCCTGTGCAATCGTCGCTCCGCCAGCATCTCTACGCCTATCTGCTGCTTATCACCATTTCCGTGATTGTTTCCCCCCTGGCATGGGAGAATTTATATGTGCTGCTCGTTATTCCATTGTTGGCGCTGTTCTCGGATTGGCGGGACCTAACTCTATGGCAGCGTCGTTTTGTGCTATTGAGCGCCGCGCTCATGACCGTACAGCGTGTCTGGGCGCCTTACGGAGAGACTCCGGGTGCTTTTCTCTGGGCACATGATTTGACATTACTCATGTCTTTAGGACTCTATGGTGCATTTTTTCTTATTATCGTTCTGCGGGGTAAAATTCTGACATCGTCGACCTCAGCTCTGTGAGTTTGTGCCATGCAGATATTCCTCAGTTATCGTGCCAATCCCGACACGGACGAAAAAGAAGCAATCCTGATATATAAGCACATCAAAGAAAATTGGGGATATAAGTGTTTTTTCGCGCGTGAAACTATTCCCCCCGGTGCCAACTGGAATGAGGCGATTTCAAACGGTTTAAATACATCCGATCTCATGATTGGGCTGATGTCTGCTGAGGCGATCGCTTCATCGAACGTGATAGCAGAGTGGCACCACGCCGTTCATCGTTACCCCAAAGATCGATTACTCCTCCTTCGCCTTGATGAATGCAGTTTGAACGGGCATTACAAGCTAGAGATGATCCAGTATGTGGATTATCTCAAACGTCAGCCGGACACCCTGGAGAAATTAAAACGGCGGGCGCAAGAAATTGAAGCTGAGATCAATGGAGGTTCAGCTTCCGGTGCTCAGTTAATAATTGTGCCTCCTCCCCGATTACCTGAGCGCCCCTCTGTGCAAAAAGAATTGATTGAGAAAGTGCAGAATCAATGGATTGATTCTGTGCTTCATCCTGCCATGCATGGTATAGAAATGATGGCTACCGAGCTAGTGCCGAGGCCGCATCTCATTGCTACGCACGCCCGTTATGGCAATGCTGCGCTGGAAAGCCCTAAAGATATACTGTCGGCATTCAAGCGAGCGAACCAGTTATTAATTATTGGCGCTCCAGGATCGGGCAAGACGATTCAACTTCTTCAACTTGCCGATGAACTGCTGAAAGATGCCTGCGATAACCCAAAAGCATCAATCCCCGTTGTGCTATCCCTCTCCTCATGGATGTTGTTCTATAACCCCAAAGCGAAACGCCCGCAGCCCTTTATTGATTGGCTAGCCCAGGAATTCAAAGCGTTCTATCAAGTAGAGCAGAAATTTGCAAAGCGGTTAATCAACAGCAATCTATTCATTCTGCTGCTGGATGGGCTGGACGAAATTGGCGGGGATGAGGAAATTGACGGGCATAAAGTCGTAAGCAAAGCCGCTCAGCAGGCACAAAGCGCCTGTATTCAAGCGATTAACCGCTTCAGACAAGAACATTCGCAAATACAACTCGTCGTTTGCTGCCGTCTCAAAAACTATGAGGATTTGCCCGTAAGATTAAATGCGGATGTCATCATCCATGTCGAAAATTTGAAGCCTGCACAAGTCATCGACTATTTGCGCGGCAAGCCGGAACTGCAATCGCTGAGTGATGGTGTTCAACAAGATAGCCATTTGATGACGCTCGCTTGTATTCCGTTTTACCTCGCTATCCTCGTTAAAACCTACCACGCCCGACCGATTGACGCATTGTTAGCGACTATGCCGGATAACCGAGCGGTGTTTTTGCTGGACACGTACATGCAAAGTCGGTTTCGATTGAATGATGATTACGATTTACAGGAAACCGGGTATTTTCTGGGGGTCATTGCAGCGTGGATGAAGACAAGCTCGCTGTCGATTTTCACACTCGAACAAATGCAGTTCAAGATGCTGCCACAGCTAGCGATTATCACCTACTTTGTCATTACACGAATTATCCTGGTGCTGCTGAATGGCGTTCCATTTGGGCTGTTGGGCGTATTGGTGATGGATAAGTTTTTTCACCTGTCACCGGGGTGGGATACGTTGGGTATTATCATCCTTGGAGCAGGCGGCATAATCACACTGACAATTGAGCGATTTTTTGCGCGTAGTGTTCGTGCATTACTCATGACGTGTGCGATATTCCTGATTGGCTATGCAGTGGCTTATCAGATTGACCCACAGTTCAATATGACCTTCATCGTAGGGATTGCTTTAGTCTTGGGCTTTTTATTCTGGGTGATGCTTCGGTTGGGATTGGGTTCGATCAACGAAGATCACCAGGATATATTTCCGGTAGAGATCATCCGTCCGTCATGGAACCACTTGATCATCAGCGTCGTCATCGTCGCGCTGCTCGCCGTTGGACTCATGTTAACTAAACTGCCGATTGATGGACTCGCACAAGCGTTGATCGTGCTTATTGCCTGTTTTCTTCCTAATGCGTTGACTGGTGGATTTGTCGGGCAAGCGGAAATAATTGGCAATATTACCGAACCGGGTGTGGGAATCAGTCGATCACGTCACAATGGACTGATAGTGATGGGTGGGATCGGGCTGCTTGCCTTGATTTCGAGTGGTATGGCATCGCTTGGTGTTGGCTTATCGCCCCTCGACGCGCTTCAGATAAGCTTGGCAGGTGCACTGGCATCCGGCGCAACAGCGGGCGTATTGTTTGGTTTGGCTGATGCTATGAAGTATTGGCTTCTGCGCTATTTACAGGTGTATACGCATAAAACGCCTAGTGATTTACGAAAGTTCCTAAACTTTACAGTAAGCACTGAGTTCATGCGAAGAACAGGACGCGGTTTCCTGTTTATCCATCGTTTCTTGCTAGATCATGTGGCTGAAATCTACAAACAACGAGGGCAGCTTGCCGACTGAACCAAAGCAAAAAGAGCCGTGGGATCATCAAAGTTTGTGGAAACGCGCATTTGTCTTTGTACTCCCACGCCCATTGGGTTTAGTGCATAAAGGCATTTTTTTCTGGTGCGGTTTTGTGATTGCCTATCCGTTGTTTGCGGCGACACAATCCGTGCCTGATGCTGATCTGTTGGTGCCTTTTTTATGGCGAGGACTGGTTTTCTTTTTTGCCCTTGAGATATTGCTGCAACAAGCAAAATTTTTGTGGAATGACCT